>JAOZSV010000104.1:0-14430 GCA_029939505.1 Thiotrichaceae bacterium
CGATTTTTTCAAAGATTTCTTAAACATCTTGGAAACATAATGCGTAACATCAGTTATTAAAAATTCTTACAAGATAAAAAACTGCGGTATCGAGTGTCAGGTTTGATTCAACATTTTGGAAATGATTTTATGCACGTTCCTTAGGAACTTGCAACTAAATAAAATACCAATACAGTTTAAAAAAACAAATCCCCAATCAAAAACGACGGGGATTGCTTAAACAGGTATATTATTTTTCCGCTATGCCCTTCGAAGTTTAAGTTAAGCGGCTCGAATCAATTTTATCTTTCTTTCAAAAAGTTGAGGTACAATATATGAACAAAGGTAGTACTGTTAAACAACGGCTATTTATCGTTGCTTTACTTGTTTCTATTGGTTTTTTGGGTGTTGCTTACGGGATGGCTGCCTATAAATTCAAATTATGGCCATCCCCGATCTTTCGGGATGCTTACCAAGCTACCAATGCATGGCGCGAAAGATTAACGCCTCGCAGTCGATATGATGATACCAACTTCTTCATCAAGGCTCGCCACACGAACAGCGGTATATTGCGGTATAATAAAGAAAAAGCCTATAACGGCTTTACATTGTTCACTTCCGTCCATGCACAAAAAGCTTTGCTAATCTCAATGGAGGGTCAGATACTGCATGAATGGCATATTCCCTTTGCCAGCATCTGGAAAAATCCCCCCCATATAAGATTTCCAGTATCGGAAGATTTTATCTTTTGGGGCAAGGGCCACCTTTACCCAAACGGCGATCTTATTGCCACAATAGGAGGTTTTGGAGATACTCCTTGGGGATACGGACTGGTAAAAATGGACAAAGATTCCAGAATGATTTGGAAATATGCTGAACATGTACACCACGATGTCGATGTTGGCAGTGATGGCAAGATTTACACGCTCATTCACGGCTTTACCACAGAAAAAATGCCTGGGATAAAACTGGCACCCCCATTTCTGGAAGATAGCATTGTCGTTCTATCCCCTGATGGGCATGAAATCAAGAGAGTTTCGCTTTCAAAGGCATTTCGTCACTCCGATTTCTCAAACCTGTTGAATGTGCTAGGAGAAACAAGACAAGAATGGGATCCGTGGCATACTAACAACGTGGAAGTAGTTGACGAGCAAATCGCTGATCAATTTCCTTTTTTAGAGACAGGTCAAGTTCTGATCTCTATGAGAAATATAGATACAATAGCCATTGTCGATCTAGATAAGGAGCAGGTTGTGTGGGCTGTAAAAGGGCCTTGGATTATGCAACATGATCCTGATTTTCTTTCAAACGGAAATATGCTCATATTCGACAATCGTGGTCATTATGGCAAAGAAGGCCCGTCTCGTATCATAGAATTTAATCCCATGACGATGGAAATCATTTGGCAGTATGTCGGAAACGAGCAAGATATTTTCTATAGTAGAATCAAGGGAGCGCAACAAAGACTATCGAACGGCAATACGCTTATTACCGAAAGCATGAAAGGAAGGATATTTGAAGTGACACGAGAAAAAGAAATCGTTTGGGAATTTAGTAGTCCATTCAGAGCCCCACATGACAATCAGTTGGTGGCAAACGTTTGGTGGGGACTGCGATTTCATCCTGATTCACTCAATTTTGAATTTAACTTGAAGAAGTAACTGGCGTTTTGCGGCGGGCTTCAAAAGGGCGAACACATCGGTTCGCCCCTATATTAAGGCGTGTGTTCAGTAGTGTGTTCAGTAGGGGCAGACCTGTCAGCCCCTTTATTTAAGCACCTTGCGTCACTTCCATTAAGTCAGGTTGAATAACTTCACAAAGGTATGACATGAAAGTAGAAAATAGTTGTGGTATAAAAACAAGGGGCATTACGCTCTTAACCGTTACTGCGGTACTCGCTTTTCCTAAAATAGCAATGGCTTATGTTGGTCCTGGTGCAGGATTAACCCTTATCGGTTCTCTCATTGGGCTGGTGATTGCCATTCTTACTGCCCTGGGCATAATACTGTTTTGGCCGGTACGTGCTCTTATCAGGCGGATACGGGGAAAACAGCCTACCATGGAATCCGAAAACGTTCAAGAAACTTCGCCTGAGTCTGTGAACAAAAAGAAATAATTAAGGTTTCTAATAATGCTATTACTCACTCCGATAACTTGCAGGCAAGACTAAAACATGGGTATTTTCGATATATTTTCACCTTTTTTCTCATGGTTTGATGCCATATTGGAATATGCGTTGCCTCCAATGGCTAGATTGGTTTTTTGGGGAATTGCGGCATCAATTCTTACAATGTGGCTATATGTGCTTTTTTCATCTCAAGGAAAACTTTCACAAATAAAAACGGAGATCGCTGAAACAAGGAAGGCCCTTAGCGAATATGAAGACGATTTTAAAGGTGCTTGGCAACTTATTCGTCGATCATTGATACTTTCTTTAAAACAAATTGGCCTTGCGCTAGGACCTACTATCCTTGCATCCCTACCTGTGCTTTTTATGCTTGTGTGGCTAGGGACAGCATATAATTATCGCTTGCCAGAAACTGGGGCAATAATCGACATCAAAACATTTCCTGCCTCGGCAGAGGTGCAGTGGCATTCCCAAGCGAAGCCTGGTACGGAAAAAGGTCAGTGGAAAATTTCTTGGCCAGCGTCCGATAAGCAACTCTGGTTGCGTGATTCAACCAATCAAGTCATTACCACTTTTCCTCTATCAGAACCCGTTCCAATTCTACATAAACGTCAGTGGTGGAATGTACTATTTGGCAATCCAATCGGATACATTCCCGAAAGTTCGATCTTGGAAAGAGTGGAGATAGCATTGCCTGAAAATAAGTACATTAAAATTGGTCCTGAATGGATGCACTCGTCAGAAGCGGTCTTCTTGCTAGTTGTGGTTATAGGTTCCCTTGCCATAAAACTCCTTTTTCGTATTCATTGACTTTGAAACAATGTAATCTCATGAAGAAGAACGCCAAAAACAATATTTTTCAGGTACAGAAATGGGTTGATTTTCTGGGTGGATTTATTGACAGAACAAAAGGTTTTTGGGTGCGTCTTGGCAACTTGGAGTCTAAGTTTCTCAAGGAGGAAATGAGCCAAGTACGGATAGAAAAGCCTATCTATGTCAGTGGACTTGCCCGTGCCGGTACGACGATACTCCTAGAAATATTGTCGCGTCACCAAGGGGTCGTGTCGCAGCAGTATAAAGACTATCCACCCATTTATACACCCTTTTGGTGGAATTGGTTATTGGCTCGGATGCTTACGCGGGAAGTCAAGCCAACAGAGCGGGCGCACCGCGATGGGATTCTCGTTACTCCAGATAGCCCTGAAGCGATGGAAGAAATCCTTTGGATGACTTTTTTCCCAAATGTGCATAATCCTGCAACCAGCAATATTCTAGATCAAAGTACGAATAACCTGAAATTTGAAAGTTTTTATAATAATCACATTCGGAAGCTACTGTTGGTGCGGAATGGAAACAGATACCTTGCCAAAGGAAATTACAATATCACACGGCTTGAGTATATTTTGAAACTTTTCCCCGATGCACGGTTTGTGATACCCGTTCGCCAACCGGTTAATCACATCGCCTCACTCATCAAGCAACATGCGCTATTTTGCAAAGGTATTAAAGAAAGCCCACAAGCACTTAAACATTTGCAGAGAATAGGCCACTTTGAATTTGGATTGGATATCCGTCCCATAAATATTGGCGACAAAACCAAAGAAATGATGACCTTATGGGAAAATAAACAAGATGTCCAAGCGTGGTCTAGTTATTGGAACAAAATCCACGGCTATATCGCGGACCGATTGGAGGCTAATCCGAACCTGCAAGAAGCATCAATGGTTGTCCGCTTTGAAGATTTTTGTGAATCACCAGAAGAAACTATTAAAGCCCTTATGGATCATTGTTGCTTGGGAGAAGGGCAGGATGTGGTGCGTGAATTTGCCGGAAAAATAAAATTGCCATCTTACTATAAACCTGATTTTTCAGAAGAAGAGATCAACATAATAAAGCAGGAAACCAGCCAAACAGCCAGACGGTTTGGATATTGAAATCGCTGTGGTCAATTAGAAAAACCCGCGTAGGTTGGAGTGTGAGCGAACTCCAACGTTTTGATTTACGCACTATAAATAGATGACTTGTAAGGGCAAACCTGTGTGTTTGCCTTTTTTTTTGTATTTAACCAAGGCGAAAAATGCTATAATTATGTATACTTAACTGATGTTACGCAAAGCGATTCTATTCGAGCTTAGAAATCCGATTTTTTCCAAAAATCGGATTTCTTCAACATAAACCTCGTTTCGCCGTTTAGAAATCCGATTTTTGGAAAAAATCGCTTAAACCTCGTTTCGCCGCTTAGAAATCCGATTTTTTTCAAAGATTTCTTAAACCTCTTGGAAACATAGTGCGTAACATCAGTTACTAAAGTAATGCTTCCTTCTTGGCGAAAAATCAATTTAGGTGAATCTTCTCAAATACTATTTGCTCCTGAAGGGCGTGAAGAAGATGCTTTAAATAACAATGAGATAGCTTTGGTAGAGTGGATCATTAATAATGAGAAATCTATCTATGACTCCCTCCGAACTCCCAAAATGGTGGGTTTCACTATCGTTCTACCCACCCTACTGATGATTTTTGACTTATCTTGATATTATTTCATGCACGTTCCTAACGTATAGGACACTATTTTTTCAAGTTAATAGGGTTTTTGACCGATCCAATTACCGGGGGGATTATAATTACAGATCCATACTTCTTCCGAACCACAAGAAGCCTTACCACATCCCACTGTCTCAGTACTGTGCCACACAACTTGAGTATAATGACCGCAGCCCAGGTTGACAACTGTTAGTGGTATAATCATAATAGATAATGTCATTACCCCATGCATCAACCACATCTGTTGGGGTATGCGAATCGCCCATGCTCCAAAAAATATTTTCGCCATAACCGGAGCGATTTGGATTATGTTCAAGAGGACATCCCCTGCTTTTGAGCTCATTTGCCCATTCTTGGGCAACAATCGCTACTTCTGATGACCATCGAATATCTGGCACCCCCACCTTTCGCCGCCAAACATTATGTGCTTCAACGAGGCCAGAAAATTCATTGGGTTCAGTGGCCTCGTTTGGACTTGACGATGTTGGAGGAGTTGATTCTGGACTAGAGCCATTCAATTCAGCCTCCATTTTATCAGCCAATGTCCGCAAATAGTGAATAGTTTGCTGTCTATTTTCTGGTGCAATAGTAAATACCATTAGCAATGTTAGTTGGCATCCACTGCCTGACTTCCCTGTCCATACAAGCGTATTTTGCGAGATAAATTGATCTCAAACCATATTTCCACATGTCTATTGGTAAAGTCCCATTGCTGGGGAGCGGTAAACGCCATGCAGGTTGAGTTCCCCAAACATCGCCGGTTATCTCGTCACGGTAGTAGTCAATTGGGACTTCCCCTGCTGACGGGCTAATAGCAGGAACTGGTAGTGTATTTTCTGCCTTTAAAGGGCAATTGATGATTGAAAATGCGACTACCACAAACGATATACCCCATTTTGGAGTGGTACTAAAAATATTATAAGACATGATATTGTTTCGATTAAGTTATGAGAGTGATGGGTGAAATAATGGCATTGATTTTGATTTAATTAACTGATGTGACGCAAGGTGCTTCCAAGTTCCACAGATTTCATCGGTGGCTATTCACATTTCACCCCGTTGGGGTTAGTGGCTATTCTATTCACATTTCACCCCGTTGGGATTAGTTAGTTTCAACCCCCAAGGGGTTAAACATGAATAGCCACCGATGAAATCGGTGGAATTTAGGTGGTATTCAAATTGGAAGAGCCCTGCGTCACATCAGTTAATTAATAGAATATTGATATGCAAACCGTTAATATTCATGAAGCCAATCACGCCGCTTTGCTACCCTGACTTGAATTAACCGCGCCGAGACAAGCCTAAACCATATAAATAAATATCTGGTATTTGGTAACGTACTACTGGATATCTCTTCGTGGGTTCACGTTTTTCTAATAAACCAATTTCTTCCATTCTTGAGAGAATGTGATCAGGTGTTGTATTCTTTGTATTGGCACGGGATTCAATAAATTTCAACATTTTTTCCTGTGATTGAGGAAACGTTTTGAAAATACTCTTAAAACTATCCGGTAAAAACGTGCCCTTTTTTGTACGGAGTTCTTGTTTATATTCCAGCCTGAAATCATCAACCGCAATTTGAGAAACTTTAGATTGTAAAGCCTCCCGAATCATTTTTTGCGGAATAATCGGTTTTGATGAATTATCATCAAGTGCGAGTTTAGCCGCTTCTGCAAATAACGCAATTATCCAACGTGGTGCCACTTGGCTTTGGCTATCTAAAAGGTGTTTGGATATCCAATTAAAAGTATATCCTTTTTTTGGCGTGGCTCCCATGTATTCACCAATTAGAGATTCAATAATCGGGCGGATATATTTTTTTTCTTGAGGGGGTATGATGCCAACTGGGCTTTGTTCAACTATTTGAACAATTTCAGGAAAGTTTTTTTCTAAATAAGGGCTTAAACACTCATAAGCCACTTTGAAAAATAAACGATAAGTATTTTCACCATCCCAACGAATTTTATATAAGGATACGTCTTCACGAATCTTAGACTTGTCTTCAACATCGACTTCTTGATTGTAAATATCTTCACGCAAAAACACTTTCGCCAATAAGCGTTTATTTTTTTGATCTTGAATACGAGACTGCCAAAACTCTATCAAACCACTGACATATTGAGAGCGTATGGATAAATCACCGCCCACCATTCTATCAAGGTAGTCGTAAACCAGATAAATTTGTTCTATTTCTGGATAATGTTGCTTGTTTTCCAGTTCATTTAAAAACTGATCCACTTTCAAATTGAGATCAAAATCAAATAATTGCTCAGAAAAAGTCTTGCTGTCAGAGGATAAAATGCGCTGTTTGTCATTCAAGGTTTTTTGTATTTCCCACACCGCCAGATATTTCCAAAACTGGGTGTAAAAGCTGGGCGATTTTTCTTTATTAGCACGTTTTCCCAAATTACTGAGTGACTCGGCACTTAAAAACGGATGGGTTTTGCTGCTAAAACCAACAATCCATTTTGCTTGTGATAGCGGTTGGTTCGATATGTCAAAATGTTTTGCTAAGTCCTTAATATAATTGGGAAAATGCAATACTTGAAAGAGTGCAGATTTACCACTCCCTTTACGCCCAAGGATTAAAAAAGCCTTTGGCTCAAATAAAAAGCGAAATTGTGGTAACGGTAAAAATTGTTCACGCAATTTTTCTTCATCATTGAGATCAGTTTCAGCGTTTCCCTCAGTAGCTAATTGACTTAAACCTTGTCGCGTCGAACTATCAATTTGTCGCGTCGAACTATCAATTTGTCGCGTCGAACTATCCATTTCTTGTAAAGACGCTTTTTCTCGAAGTAAGGGCAATTTAACTTCCACAATCCGTCTAACAAGTTCATCATAAGGTGGATTAGCCACTTGGCTCTGTGCATAATCAATGGCTTGAAGATCACCTTTTAAAGGTAATTCTCGGATATAACGAATAAACACGGGATGATGTGGCACAGGATAAAAAGGGGTTTCGTCATCATCAACACTTGGAAATGAAGTGCTTTGCGCCCAAAAACGTTCATAAATATATTTCTTTGTCACCTCATAAGCGGTTTCTCGTAAATCATTTTCAAGCGTTTTATTTTCCTGTTCATCACCACCAAAAGGCACGGGTGAAAAAACAAATAATAGGCGACTGGCTATTTGTTCTGGCGTTAAGTCTTGATGTTGTAAAATGGGTGCGAAATGTTGTAGTACAAAGTGCATTCCTTGTACATTTTGTTCTCCCAAATTGAATAACATCACATTGAGATGAGATAAACTATTAATGGCTAAACCGCCAATATCCGTAATACCAGTGCGTGAATCGACAATAAAATAATCAAAAATTTTATACGCTTGTAAATCAACAAATAAACGACTTAAAGCTGACTTTGTTCCCTGTTTACCCATCGCTTGAAAATCCAGTCTGCCCAATTTCATCAAATAATTTTTAGCACCATTTTCTAAATCGCCCGCAGGTAGCAGCCACAATTCACCTCCCCGATTTTCTACCTTTTGATCAAGTAAACGAACCAGATAATCATCCATTTCTAAAGGTTCATCCTGAAACAAAGGTTGTTCTAATAGATAATCAATCAGTCCCGCTTGTGTTTTTTCAGTGGCAAAATGAGATAAGCCGGGTGCTTCTAAATCCAGGTCAATCAAACAAACTCGTTTTCCATCTCTTGCCAACTTCAAGCCTGTCATGGCAGCAGCCGTTGTTCGCCCAACTCCCCCTTTGAAAGAATAAAAACTAATAATATAGGGTGGGGCTTTGGGAGAATCTATTGATTGCAACCAAGTTTGCCCTTCAAAAATCCGTTCAATGATTTTAACTTGCTCTGGCAGTCCATCTATGGGTTGCGCCATGTCTGACATCTTGAGCCATAAAGGATCATCTGGCTCATGCAGTATTGTAAAAGGAGCAGCACAGTAAAAACGGATTTTTTGATCGGCAGTTAATTTGTTTTCAAACTCGGCTCTAAAATTTTCACTGTCGTGACTATTTGATAAGTGGCAAGAAATGCGCCCTTGAAGATCACGAAGGATGATCACGGGTTGGGGGGGGGGTAATATAGAATAAGTTTCTTGGAGATATTGCAAATAGGTAGATAATGCTTGATCAATATGGTACATGATTAAATTTGTCCATTCAAATATAAATCCGTTAAAAAGTTAAACAAATATTCTGCTGTTTCCTGAAACGCTTGAGAGGTATTTTCATCATTCCAGCATGTCGGTTTATAACGATCATAAGGATTCCAACTATAGAGTTCAGAATTTGTTATCTTATGACTATCAAAGGGAATACCACGATGATTCGTCAAAAGCCGACTGGCTGTTATTAAAGGAACCAATTTTGTTAAATCATGCCCATAAGGGCGACGACTGAGTTCTTTTTGTGTCATACCATCCTTCTCAGCAATGGCTTTCAGACTACATTCAACCACATAGCCCGCCAAATAACAAGCGTTCTGCCAACGCTGATTATCATGTAAACAACGACTATCACGCTGCATTAAATCAGCCGTACCAAAATAATCATCTGTCATATTCAATTATTAAATATTTGTGTTATCTACTGATGTTACGCTATTCTATTCGATCTTAGAAATCCGATTTTTTGAAAAAATCGGATTTCTTAAACCTCTTGGAAACATAGTGCGTCACATCAGTTATCTATACTCAGCGCGGGAATAAATTGGAGTTATTTAGAAACCTTTTGAAAAAACTTCCCGCCCATTGGGAATGAAAAAATGAAAGTCCTTTAGTTGTGTTCTTTCATTTTGAGGAGAGTGATTTGACGAGAACGGATGGAATATTTGGACTGTTGGGATTGACGGTAACGGTATTTTCTCTTGGTGAAATCACCAAATCCATATCTTCTAATGGTATTGCACCCATTAGAACGGTATCACCTAAAACGATTGCCCCGGTATAGCAGGTGCGACTTAAATAATTAATTTTGAGCGGTCCCATATAAGGTACAAGATGCGATTTTGTATCCGCTGTGGTGACTTCACGTTGTTCGGTTTCTTCTAACTTCAGTTGTACCGCAATATGTTCAGGAATACAAAGGGTTATCGCCCCCGTATCGACGATTGCCGTAACCTTAACGGGTTTAAGTGTTGGTTGTGCTGGATTACTCAAAAGTAATTCCGCATAGATAATACCCATAGAATGTTCCCCTATTTGGCTTTTTTTAATATGCCTATAATAATTGAAAATAGTTCTTCAATATCCTCTGGTACACGATAGGTATGTAAATCCCTTAAAATATTTTTGCCCTTTCTATTTAAAAGAGCAAAACGCCAAAGTTCCCCAATACTCACCGCGCCATACAAATATGATTCATTGTCGCTCTGATATTTATCCATCGCAATCAATTCAGCTATCAGTTGATTAAATCCTTTTTCCATATCACCTGTTTTAGCTTCAATGATAATGATTTCCTGCTCTGAGTAGATAAGATAATCTAGTATTCCACCTAATTTGTCGTCAATTTCTATGGGATATTCTACATTGATTTTTGCTTTGACATGACGAATTATCTCCCATAATAGGGGAGCAATCATAAAATCTCTTTTCGCCATTTCTGAGTTGAGGGTGATTTTGGGCAGGTTTTCATAAAAAGTCGCTTGTAACTTTTTTATTTCACTGGACTCAAGTTCCTTTGCTAAGGGAAATTCAAGAATCTGTGTATCGAACTGATAACCAAATTCATTAGCGATTTCTTCTGGTGGATTGTTGAAATCAAAGTAATCAATAAAGGTGTATTTTTTGCCTTCTTTGAAGTTGAGTTTACCCATAGTATATATCGCCCCAAAGCATGAGCTAAGGGGCTTTTACTAATCCCATTACTTTTCTGTAAAGGATTTTAATTTCACTTTATCGTTTAAAAACTTGATGTTGATGCTCATTCCGTCACTGCTTGTCCAAGTAGCCGCTGTGCCTGATAAAACAGCAATACCGGTTGTATTGGATTCTGTCGGTTCACCTAAAATGGCTTTGACTTCTTCCATTGTCATGCCATTTTGGATGGCAGCATAATTTTCTTGGTTGATTTTGGAAGGAATACAGCTGAATAGGAAAACTGATAAAGATAGGGCAATGATTAATTTCAACGATTTTTTATGGTTCATGAAAAGTTCCTCTTTTAGTTGTTTCGTTAAAGGATTTTGAACAGGATTAAACGGATTAAAGGATTAATATTTTTTTAAATGGTGAATGATGAATGGTGAATGATGAATTAAATCAATCATTTAAAGAAAAAATCAGTTCATAATTCTTTTTTAATCCTGTTAATCCTTTAATCTGTTTCAAAAAATTTTTTTGTAACAGCCTTGAAATGTGAATGGAGTCCAACGCTTCAGCTTTGTGCGTATTGGAGTTCGAGGTTTTAGTTTTTTTTTCAAAAAAACTAAAACCTCGAAAACGCTTTAAGACTGAGTAGTTACAATTTTTTTGACGATAGAAAAAAACGCTCAAAGCTAAAGCGTTGGACTCCAATACGCCCAAAGCTAAAGCGTTGGACTCCAAAAAACGCCCAAAGCTAAAGCGTTGAACTCCAATACGCCCAAAGCTGAAGCGTTGGACTCCAATACAAAGCTGAAGCGTTGGACTCCAAAAATCACTCATCAAAACCGATTTTACTTTTGTTCTAAAATAGAAATCAGTCTTTTTGCGGGAAGATAACCGGGAACTAACTCGCCATTCGATAAAACCAGTGCAGGTGTACCAGTGACACCGATTTTTTGTCCCAATTGATATTGACTTTCTATGGGATTATTACACGTTGCTTCTTCAATTTTGCGTCTTGCTTTGGCATCAGTCATCGCTGTTTGTCGATCTTTGGCACACCAGATAGACACCATCTTTTTATAAGTATCAGAACCGACACCTGCCCGCGGGAATGCGAGATAACGCACTTTGACACCCGCTTTATTCAGTTCAGGGACTTCTTGATGAAACTTGGCACAATAGCCACAACTCACGTCAGTGAACACGTTAACCGTGTATTTGGTTTCTTTTTCCGGGGCAAAGATAACCATGTCTTTTTCACTCACGGCATCAATGGCTTTTTTACGGATTGGATTACGCGCTTGACGGAGTTCTTCTTGCCTCTTCTGTGTGATATTTTGGCGTGTACTGAGGTCAATAATGTTACCCATCATAATGTAACGACCATCAGCGGTGATATAAAACATATCTTGGCCTGTCGCTACTTCGTATAAATCCGCTATTGAGGCGGGTGTGATGGTAACATCATTGATGTCTTTGATTATCTTCTTCAAGTTTTCAGTAATCGCACTGGGCACTTTTGGAGAATCACTTTTGGGTGCTTCTTCAGAACTGGAGGCTTGAGCCTCAGAGGTGGCTGCTTCAGGAGAACTGGGGACTTGAACTTCAGTCGTTTTAGAATCAGTCGTCGCTTTAGAAGAGTCAGTTGATTTTTCTTCAACAGCTACTGATAAAGTTGTTGCCAATAACAAAGCTAACATCATATAAATACGCATAATAATCGTTCCTCAATCAAATAGTGAGTTAATCTCGAAAGTTAATAAATTGTAATGGCAAACCCAAGTCCTTCTCACGCAACAAAGCCATTATTTGCTGCAAATCATCGCGTTTTTTTCCAGACACGCGCACCTGTTCACTTTGAATCGCAGCTTGTACTTTCAGCTTATGGCTTTTTATCATTTTGACAATGTTTTTTGCAGTGTCTTTATCTATACCTTGCTTTATAGTCATTGGCAAACGAGCACGACGATTTTGGACTTCAATTTGCCCTGCTTCTAAGGCTGCAATGTCAACGCCTCGTTTTGCTAATTTCTTATGCAAAATTTCGGTCATTTGATTGATTTGAAATTCATTTTCAGCTTGTAGGGTTAAGGTTGTTTCCTTATATTCTACATCTGCGTCTGAATCTTTAAAATCAAACCGTGTCTTCACTTCTCGATTTGTTTGATCAATGGCGTTAGACAATTCATGCAAATTCACTTCACTGACGATATCGAAGGATGGCATAACAATTCCTCAAAGTTATGATTGGGTTTTTTTGGCAACAATTTTTTCTTTAATACGCGCTGCTTTACCACGTCGATCACGCATATAATAGAGTTTAGCACGTCGCACAACACCACGCCGTTTAACGATAATGTTATCAATTAACGGGCTGTAAGTTTGAAATGCCCGTTCTACCCCTTCACCGTGGGATATTTTGCGGACGGTAAAGGCAGAATTTAAGCCTCGATTACGCTTGGCAATGACTAAACCTTCAAAGGCTTGTAAGCGTTGACGTTCTCCTTCCTTGACCTTTATTTGGACAACGACGGTATCACCGGCTCTGAAGGGTGGTATCTTCTTTGTCATCTGTTCCCGTTCTATTTCGGCGATAATGTTCGTCATTTTATACCTCCTTATGTTCGTTAATAAATTGATTTAAAAGTGCTTTTTGTTCTGGGCGCAAATTGAGTTTTTCTAACAATGCGGGATAGCGAGCCCAAGTTCGTCCCAATGCTTGTTTCTGCTGCCAACGGGCAATTTCAGCATGGTTGCCTGACAATAACACTGTAGGCACCTTTTGTCCATCAATTTCTTCAGGGCGCGTGTAATGCGGATAGTCTAGCAATCCAGCATAAAATGAATCTTCTGCCGCTGAGTCTTTATGTCCTAATGCGCCTGGTAAATGGCGTGTTAAAACGTCAATGATCACCATTGCTGCTAGTTCGCCACCACTGAGTACATAATCGCCTATTGACCATTCTTCATCAATATCTCGTTCTATCAAGCGTTCATCAATACCTTCATAGCGTCCAGCGACCAGCAGTAAACGCTGATATTTCAATAAGACCTGTACTCCTGCTTGATCTAAGCGGCGGCCTTGGGGTGAGAGATAAATCACCCGCGTATCAGTACCCATTGCAGTGGTCGCTGTTTGAATCGTTGCTCTAAGCGGTTGTACTTGCATAACCATACCAGGACCGCCGCCGTAAGGCCGATCATCGACGCAATGATGTTTGTCTTGCGTAAAATCTCTTGGATTCCAGACAGATAGCTTTAATAAGCCTTTTTCTAAGGCACGCCCAGTGATACTGCAACGTAGCGCGTCGAGCATTTCTGGAAATAAGGTAATAACGCCAATGTGCATTAGAAATCAGCGTCCCAATCGACGAGCAATATTTGTTGTACTAAATCAATTTTAAGGATAACATGATCAAGCACAAAGGGAATTAAACGCTCTCGTTCACCTTTAAGGACTAATATATCATTAGCCCCCGTTTCTACTAAATGATCCACTTTACCCAATGTAATACCTTCTTTGTTGATCACAGTTAAGCCTATCAAATCAGTCCAATAATATTCACCTACAGATACTGGGGGTAATTGTTCACGATTGACGGCAATATCTGCGCCGAGTAAACGGGCGGCTTCATCACGATCATGGATATTTTCAAGGTGGACAATAATGCCTTTACCATGTGCTTGTCCTTCAGACACTGTTACCTTTTGCCACTGTCCTTGTTGATACAGTTGCCAAGGTGCATAGTCAAGAATATTGATAATAGGACTGGTATAAGAAAATACCTTAACCCAACCACGTACCCCGTATAGGCTACTGATTTGTCCGATGATCAGTCGTGTTGATTCGGACATTGTTCAGTTATGAGGCTGTTGGTTTGGTTGATGTGCTTTCTGCGGATGTCGTCTCAGCGGTGGTTGTACTGGGTGCCGCTTCAGGTGAAGTTGATGTCGCTTCAGGTGAAGTTGATGTCGCTTCAGGTGAAGTTGATGTCGCTTCAGGTGAA
>JAOZSV010000104.1:14530-16726 GCA_029939505.1 Thiotrichaceae bacterium
GTTGATGTCGCCTCAGGTGATGGCTTTTCTACAGGCTTTGCTGATAGATTGTCCGTGGACGCAGCAGTTGCTGTTTCTACAGGCGGATTTTTACTGTGTTGTTTAATCAACTGCACTACTCTTTCAGTCGGTTTCGCGCCGACTTTTAACCAATAATTAGCGCGAGTCAGATCAAGACGCAAAGATTCTTCTTTCCCGGTTGCGATTGGGTAAAAAAAACCTAAGCGTTCAATATATCGCCCATCACGACGTTCTCGTGAGTCGGCGACAACAATATGATAGAAGGGACGCTTTTTCGCGCCACTACGACTTAAGCGAATGGAAACCATAAGATTTTCTGTATCCTGTTAATTAACTTGTGTTGCAAACAAAACCAATTATTATATGTGATGTTTAGTGTTTAGTAAATAGTGTTTGGTGATCAATTATCAGTGAACCGCGCTCATTTATCAATAGTGATTAGGGCTTTCTTGTCTTTAATGTACATAAATTGTTTTGATCAACTAGAGGACTTTCTCGAAAATTTTATTAATCTTAATTTTTAAATGATATTAATTATAAAATGGTTAATATTAATACAATTAATCATTTATAGGGTTGAAATTGGAGTCCAACGCTTTAGCTTTGGGCGTATTGGAGTTCAACGCTTTAGCTTTGGGCGTATTTTGCTTTTGGAGTTCAACGCTTTAGCTTTGGAAACCGTCTATTAAGTCGCCAAAGCTGAAGCGTTGGACTCCAAAACCCAAAGCGTTGAACTCCAAATACTTACTAATTAAGGAGATTTTATGGCAAAAACAGATGAGCCACTTAAAAGCTTATTCAGCGAATAAGCCAAAGACTTTGCGAGTTGGCTATTATGAGCAGCTATCAACTCATTGAATATCTATTGACAAATTAAATGCTTTTTTAGTAAAATTAGAAGGTTTTAGTTTTTCAAAAAACTTTTAGACTTCTTAACATAAAATGGTAGTTGCTATAAACCTGATAGGTTTTTGAAACCTGTCAGGTTTTTTTTCTATCTCAGGTTTTTTTCTTCTATCTAAACCTGACAGGTTTTTTTATCTCAGGTTTTTTTTCGGAAAAATCACTTTGAGCCACTATCCATAAGATAAATATTTTAACTCACATTTGACATTTTCAACATTTAAAAAAGGTTATTAAATAATGGCGAAAAATTTTCTGACGCCGGCTGAAACGGCACAATCATTTATTGTGATTGGCAACGCTAAAGTCAAAATGCCAGTTTCCAAGATTATTGTCTCATCTTTTCTGGCGGGTGCTTATATTGCTTTTGCTGCCCAATTAATGACTACTGTTACCCACGATATGGCGGGGTATTTTGGTGTTGGATTCAGTAGTTTTATCGGGGGTTCAGTGTTTGGTATTGCCCTTGTTCTTGTACTTGTTGCTGGCTCTGATCTATTTACAGGTAATTGTCTCCTTTCGATGGGCTGGTTAAATGGCGATTTGAGAACTCACCAAGTAATTAATAACTGGACTATTGTCTGGCTGGGTAATTTTCTCGGCGGATTGTTTTTAGTCTGGATGATGTACACCAGCAATATTTGGGATGGACATGGTGGTCAAATTGGTGCTCAAGCAGTCGCCATCGCCTATAAAAAAACCCAACTCACCTTTTGGGAGGCATTTACCAGGGGAATTGGATGTAACTGGCTAGTTTGTCTCGCCGTAGTTATTGTCGCCGCTGGGCAGGATACGATGGGAAAAATTTTGGGTGCTTGGTTCCCTGTCATGGCGTTTATCGCAAGCGGTTTTGAGCATTGTATCGCCAATATGTTTATTATTCCAGCAGGACTTGTTGCTAAATTGGATCCAACTATCGCTAGTGTGGTTATGGAGAAACATCCCACTTGGGATCTCAACTTATTGAATATGCACAGTTTTTTGATTGGTAATCTGATGCCTGTTACGCTCGGAAATATTGTGAGTGGTGCTGTACTTGTCGGCGGTATTTATTGGTTCTTGTATGTTAAAGATGCCAAAACGACTTAATAACTGATGTTACGCAAAGCTATTCTATTCGATTCTTAGAAATCCGATTTTTGAAAAAAATCGGATTTCTTAAACATCTTGGAAACATAGTGCGTAACATCAGGTATTAATTGATGTTACGCAGGGTGCTTCTCAAATCTCAATTCCACCTAAATTCCACCGATTTCATCGGTGGCTATTCAT
>JAOZSV010000105.1 GCA_029939505.1 Thiotrichaceae bacterium
TCAAAAACCTCAGAGGTTTTGAAAACCTCTGAGGTTTAATTCACAAGAAAAGCGAGTGTTCACTATTCAAAAACCTCAGAGGTTTTGAAAACCTCAGAGGTTTAATTCACAAGAAAAGCGAGTGTTCACTATTCCAACGCGCCACTCAAGTTAGTCAAAGCACCACTCGGTGAACGAATCATCAACATCAGTTCGACACCCGTATCGGGGGCGGTAATTTCTAATATCGCTCGCGCTGTCCAAGGTGCTGTGCCGACGGCTTCCGCTATCATTGATTGCGAAATCGTTATCGAAGAATCAGCGGCTAAGTTCTCAATCAGTACCGAGTTAGCTGTACCGAGTATTTGCCCGTCACGGTGATAAAGCGTGACTCTGATTTCTGGAATCGTTTCGAGGCTAAAGTTTTTTTAACGAAAAAAACTTTAGCCTCGAATGCCGTCGTGTTGATCAGACGTATCCATCCTTTGTCAAAGTTGCTGGGACTTGGCACGTTGAAGAGCCGACTTTTCCCAACTGCGCTGGCATTAGCGACAGTACCCGTTTCTGTGCTGCGTATGAGTCCCATCAGCTTTAAGCCATCGGTGGGCTGGGTAATAACTAGCCTCGCACGACTGGTCCAAGGATCGCTTTCAAACCGTTCTTCAAAGTCGAGCATTGACAGTTTGCTGGTGGCGTGAGGGGCTAATTCCTCAATGATAACGGCATCTGCGTTGCCCAATATCTGCCCGTCGCGATGATAAAGTATGCCCTTGACTTGCATCGCCTCATCGCTGGTATTGGTGAAACGCACTTTGACGCTGTCTTGTATGACCAAAGTACCCGGCAGGTTGAATAGCGCGTCTTCGACAACATGGCTATAGTTGAGAATCGTGCCATCGCTGTTGATATTGTGGTTCATCAATTTGAGGTTGTCCGTCGGCGCAGTGATTTGTAACCAGGCTCGTTGCCAGGGCGTTGTACCGACTTTCTGCTCTAATAATGGTGCCGATAAGATACCCATCGCTTTGGCATTTAAGCTGTCAAACAGTACCGCATCGGGTGTCCCCAATACTTCCCCGCTTTCTGCATGATAAAGTGTGCCGGTGACGGTTTCGTCGGAGGTATTGATGATGAGGGCAAAGCCTTCATCGGTTTCTCCACTTCCGGGTAAGTTATAGAGCGCGTTTTCCGCAACGAGACTCATATTCGCTAAGGTTTTCGTCTCATTACGGACCATATTCATCACGCGAAGCCCCTCTTCTGGAGACGTGAGGTCTAGCCAGGCAATATCTTGACCCCATGAAGTGGTTCCCACTTGTTCTGCGAGTGATGTTCTGTTGAAAACGCCCGTCGCATTCGCCGCGAGTTGTGGGAAGAGTACCGTTTCAGCCGTACCTAATATATTGCCGTCTTGATGATAAAGCGTGCCTTTCACTTCAACGGTTGTATCAGTCGTGTTGGTGATTCGCACAAACGATTTACTATCATTCTCTGCACCTGGGATATAATAGGCTCCTAACGTACTTGTCGAAGGTAATGGTGTGACAGGTGGCGTTGGAGTCACGGGAGTCACGGGAGTTGTTGATGACTCTTTAAAGTATGCATAGCATCCCAACCCAACTCTGTTCGAGTACGAATTGACCCCCCGAACAATCCCTATCACCACTCCAATGATCAAACTCAGAATTTGGACCGGCTTGAGGTGTGAGAGTAATTTCCGTATTCATCGGAAAGGTGTATTTACAAACGGCCTCATCTTCCTCACTGCAATCAATTCCTTCAGGATCGCTTGTCACGCTGCCAGTGCCGCGGCCCTTTATTTCTATACGCAGGGGTCTGGTAATTGGTTTTGGACGAGGAGGACTTGATGTTGGCGGCGCAGAGTCATTATCGATGATGCTGACATTTTGGGTCGTTATACTACCCAATGTTATCCCAGCAGAATGGCTACTTATCGTCAGCGTCGCGGTTTCAGTACCTTCAACGTCGCTATCATCAACGATGGTGAAAGTGACTATTCCAGTGGTTTGTCCATCAGCGATAGTAATAATTGTGCCACTCAGGTTATAATCGCAGGTATTGACACCCGTCACCGCTAAATTGACGGTTTGCTCTCCCGTAACGGCACTTGAAGCGGTCGATATCACCGTAATTGCTGTTATGGCGGCTTCCGTACCCACGTTAGTACTAACAGATAATTCGACGCTGGGTATTAGCACAGAAGAATTAGTTATCCAGAATCCGCCTTTTAAAGTGTAGTGACCACCATTGACGGTGCCGGCATCGTGTTGACCAATGCTGCCTTCTAAAGTATAGTTGCCACCAGTACTACGTTCGCCGCCCCCATCAACTGTATTCCAATTGAGTTCATAAGCCGCGAATGCAGGTCTTGTTAGCCATCCCAGTAGAATGGCTAAGAGTAAAATGGGAACTCGTATTTTCATCATTTTTTTCTGTCCTGAAAATTTGTTAAAAACTAAGTTTCTTGAAAAAACTTGGTTTCTTGTAAAATCATTTATCTGAAAAACGATAGGAATAAGTGTTAAGAAGATTTAATGGTAAACGCCTAATAACAACAATAACAGTAGGTCTGGTTAGATTTTTTTGCGCCAAAACGTAACCCGACATTCCCCAAATAATAACAGTAGGTCGGGTTAGATTTTTTTGCGCCAAAATGTAACCCGACATTCCCCAACATTCATTATCAAGGGAAGTTTATGGACAAATTTTCGCTGCAAAATCTGCATCATAATTGTTAAAGCAAATAAAAGTACCACCGACTAAAGCACCATCCAGCATTGTATTTGCTACTTTTACTGTACTCCCATTATTCTTAATGCTATTCGAACCACCTATTAGACTTGAGTTACGAATAGTCAGCGATGAGGAGTTTTGGTTCTGTACACCATAGCTGTTACTCCCCCCCGACGCAGTAGCAGTAACATTAGTCATCGTTGGCGACGAGGAGTTTTGGTTAAGCACACCATAGCTGTCAGTCCCCCCCCGACGCAGTAACATTAGTCATCGTTGGCGACGAATTATTGTTTAACACACCACGGTTTTTGTTACTCCCCCCCCCGACGCAGTAGCAGTAACATTAGTCATCGTTGGCGACGAATTATTGTTGTTGTGCACACCATAGCTGTCAACCCCCCCCCCCAACCCAGTAGCAGTAACATTAATCATCGTTGGCGACGAATTATTCAGATTTATTACACCACGATTGCGGCTACTTCCCCCCGACGCAGTAGCAGTAACATGAGTAATTTTAGGGGAAGTCCCATCATTATAGATAGCTGTGGCATAATTACTACTACCAGCACTTTCTATTGTTAAAAAACGCAATTCTGCATTATTTGCACCTATCACTGTAGCACTGCTATTGTCTGTTAAAGGACCTGTACTACTCCCAGTATATTTAATGGTAGTTACTCCTTCACCAGAACCTTCAATATCTACATATTCCACCATAGTTACCTGCTCATTATAAGTGCCTGGTGCAACTTTTATAACATATTGGTTAGTCGCACTAGCATCTGTATAGCCATCATCAGTATTACCGTCAGAAACAGCTGTTAGAGCCGCTTGAATGGAATTAAAGTTAGCATCACTGGTTGCTACCCATATTACTCGTGTAGCGGCACCGCCTACCCAACTGAGGTTTCCACTGGCATCGGTAGTCAATATTTGTCCATTTGTTCCAACAGCAGCCGGAAGAGTGAATGTCACATTAACATCTATATCATCAGCAGCTTTGAGTGTGGTAGTAAAATTATCTCCCGCTTGATTATCATGCAAAACAATACTTCCAGTTCCCGCAGTACCCGTTTTCCCAAAAGTCAAAGTCGCACTTTCACCAGTCAAACTGGTAAATGTTCCCGCTGCCAGAGTAGTACCACCAATTACACTGCCATTCACCGTGCCACCAGTAACAGTTGGTGTATTTACAGTTGGCGAAGTCAAGGTTTTGTTGGTCAAAGTTTCGGTACCAATTAATGTCACATTTCCTGCTCCCTTTGAATCCAATTGGGTTTGGATAGCAGAAGTGACACCATCCAAAAAGTTAAATTCAGCGTTATCTACTACTCTGGTGTTAATTTTCGTACTGTCAATTGCGGCGGTGCCGCTTATATCAGCATTGACAATCGTTCCATCCAGAATCTCGGCAGTTTCCACAGCATCCGTCGCAATATCCGCAGCAGCTATAGTACCATCGGCAATTGCACCAGTATCAACTTCACCAACACTCTGAGCATAAATCGCATAAGGGACTGGAGTTAAAGGCTGACGGGGAGTAAGCGTTGTAAAACTACCATCACTAGTGCATTTAACAGCAATTTCCAACCACCGATCATTGCCTTCAAAAGCGTTTGCTACCGTAAAATCCAATTGGGTTGTGAACAAACCTTCAACGACACTAATGCCCGTTTTTGAGACCGTACTTCCTACTTGGCTACCACCACTTGATGCATCATGGAGACTAAAGTTCATATCGCAAGACTCTGTCACCACAACGCCAGTACCCTTCAATTGACCCTGATAAGTAAAAGCGGTAGCATACGTTTGACCAGACAAGCCGACTATCAAAACAAATGCCAGAATAAAGGCATCGTTTCTATTTGTTAAGCATTTAAGTAAATGAGTAAACATAAGTATTTTTCCTATGTGACAAGATGACATTGGCTTGTTTATAATTTATCAAGCAACCAAAATATAACTCATTATATAGACGTTCAGATAATTAATTTCATAAGAGCAGACACGTAGGCAGACACGTAGGTATGCCCCTACAATGAAATATTGGTTTGACGTAGGGGCATTCGAGGTTTTCTTTTCAAAAAACGAAAACCTCGAATCCTGTGTGTTCGCCTGGTGAAATTATTTATCTGAACGTCTATAGAGTGCTACAGGCTCAAAGCTAAAGCGTTGGACTCCAAAAAATGCCCAAAGCTAAAGCGTTGAACTCCAAAAAAAATTATTTTAAATAAAATAGAAAAAATTGTCAAGGGGTAAAATGGGAAATCGTTTTTTTTTGTAAATCAACAGCTTATAATATTTTTGAATTTTATCCTTAATTTTGCTCACGCTTTTTTTAAATTAGGAATTAATAAATATTGAAACGAGAGACGTTTTTTGAAAGGGCTGAGTACAACGAATTAACGAAATAAACGAACTTAACACCTCGGAGCGCGTCTTTCGTATTTCTTGAACCTCTCAAAGCCAATTCTGCCCATTTAGGAGCGAGAAGTCTTATTCGTTTATTTCGTCAATTCGTTGTACTTCGCGTGAAAACGGGAATACACCCATTGAAGTTTTCCACCTATAGATGTTAAAATTAATTTATTCATAATGTTAACCACACCAGTCAGGGCAGACTTATTCCTGCCCTTTTTCACGGGTTTTTATCATGCTAAAATTTCCCTACGGTTTCAGTGATTTTCATCTACTGAGGATGGAAAACTATTTTTATGTGGATCGAACTTCACATATCCGACTGATTGAAGAGGCAGGGCATCAACTGCTCTTCCTACGCCCACGGCGATTTGGTAAAAGCCTTCTTTTATCAATGCTAGAAAATTACTACGATGTGGCAAAGGCAGATGAGTTTGATAAGTTGTTTGGGGAGTTGGCAATTGGGCAAAATCCGACTCCGAAACATAATCAATATTTGGTGATGAAATGGGATTTTTCGATGGTGAATGCTCAAGGCAATCTGAATGAAATTCATCAAGCTTTACATGATCATATTAATGGTTGTATCGAACAATTTCAAGTTCAATATCAAAATTTATTGAATTATCACATCACTTTTAATCAAAATAATGCCATACGTTCATTCCAATCCGTTTTGGCGGCGATTTCGCAAACCCCTTATCGGTTGTATTTGTTAATTGATGAATACGATAACTTTGCCAATGAAGTCATGATGGGGCGCGGTGAAATCAATCCAAAGCGTTATAAAGCCCTGCTGTCGGCTGATAGTTCACTGAAAACGTTTTTCAGAGCGGTGAAATCCGCGAGTAGTGGGCGAGGTTTGGAACGGGTTTTTATCACTGGTGTTTCTCCGGTTTTGATGAGTGATATAACCAGTGCTTACAATGTGGCGGAAGACATTTATTTAGAACCGAATTTTAATCACTTATGTGGTTTTAAAGAATCCGAATTGGCATCCGTTGTGAATCAAATCGTTGCTGAATGTTCACTCGCAAAGGAAAAGGGGCAAGCGGCTTTAAACTTGATGCGAACGTTTTATAATGGCTACTGTTTTAGCGAAAGCGTGAATGAATTAGTCTATAATCCGACTTTAGCCCTTTATTTTCTGAAAAAATTTCAGCATGATTGCCGATATCCACATCGGATGTTAGATAGCAATTTGACAATGGATTTGAACAAACTGACTTATCTCTCCCGTCTGCCCAATGGAAGGGCTGTTATTTTGCAGGCATTGAATGGGGCACCTTTGACGCTCTCATTACTGGCGAATCGTTTTGGTGTCGAGCAGATGTTAAAAACGAGTCAAAGTACCCAATTTGTAATCTCTTTACTTTATTATTTGGGCATTTTGACGTTGGATGGGCAAACCGAATTGGAAGAACTGCGTTTCAAAATCCCCAATTTAGTGGTGCGAGAACTTTATGTGGAACACCTTTTTGAGAGGCTGTTACCTGAAGACGTTGAACGCGAAACCATTCGTGAAATGGCGAAAACGTTTTACCAAACGGGCGATTTGCAACCCTTATGTGATTTGATGGAACAGCGTTATTTTGAAGTGTTTGACAATCGTGATTACAAGACGGCAAATGAATTGACGATCAAAACGGCTTTTTTAACCGCGCTTTTTGATGATGTTTGGTATATCATGGATTCAGAAATGCCCTCTCGACGGCGATATACTGATTTAACGATGATACTTCGTCCCGATTTTCGTCACTTGCCATTACATAATTTTCTTTTTGAATTCAAACACTTAAAATTATCTGATGTCAAATTAAGCGGTGCGAAAGTGAAAGAGTTGAGTCTGACCGAATTGGAAGCCCTCAAACCCGTCAAGGAAAAAAAGGTCGAAGCAGAGAAGCAATTGCTAGATTACCAAACCGATTTGGAATTAAAATATGGTGACGTGTTAAAATTACAACTGATTAGTGTTGTGACGGTGGGATTTGAGCGCGTGGGAAACGGTGGTGGGAATGGGGAATGAAACAGGTAGGGTGGGCAAATAAAAACTTTCCCACCCTACCTAACTTAACTACAAGTTAGGTATATAAAAAGGGATTAAAAACGAGTATCGAACCAATCCTTTCTTATATATATACAATCCTTGTAGTTATTGTTTGGGTAACGATTTTTTTTCAAAGGATTTCTAACCTTAAATACGATTTTTGCAAAAAATGAAAAACAACATACAGTATCCGTTATCAGAAAAAATTGGTGAGCCGGATTTATTTGTTGGGCGCGAAAAAGAATTTCGCCTCCTCAACAAATGGCTTTCAAATATTCCCAAACGCCTGTCAAAATCCCGGGTGATTTTAGCACGACGCAAAAGTGGCAAGACTGCCATCGTGCAACGGATTTTTAATCAACTTTGGAGTGAAAATGGGGCAGTGATTCCGTTTTATTTTTCCTTTGAGGAAAGTAAAATTTGGTATCCCAATTTGGCAATTGATTATTATCAAGCCTTTGCTTCCCAATATATTTCTTTTCTTCAACGGGATTCTGACTTAGTTAAAACACCTTTATCTTTAGAAGAAATAAAAGAATACGGTTTAGCAAACGCAATTAAGCCCTTGGTGAGAGATATTGAATTTCTCATTCAAAATCGAGAAGTCGGTGGTAATCACGATTTAATGTGGAAAACCGCTTGCTCCGCTCCCCATCGTTTTGCGGCGGTTTATGAAAAACGTTTTTTGGTGATTTTAGACGAATTCCAGTATATTACTCAGTTTGTTTATCCTGAACCGCATTTTCAAACGGCACCGATTGAAACAATGGCAGGTACTTACCATTCCCTTTCGGAATCCAAAATGGCTCCGATGCTGGTAACCGGTTCTTATGCCGCTTGGTTGCTCAATATTATGCATGAGTATTTGGAAGCCGGGCGATTGAAACCTTTACACTTTTCGCCATATCTCACACCTGATGAGGGCTTACAGGCGGTTTATCAATATGCCAAATTCTATGGGGAAGAAATCACGAATGAAACAGCCGTTCAAATTAATGAACTGTGTATGGCAGATCCCTTTTTTATTTATTGTGTGATTTGCAGTGATTTTGAAGAGAAAGAGTTGACGACTTCAGAGGGAGTGGTTAATACGGTTAATTATGAAATTTCAGATGATACGGCTGAAATGTTTTTAACTTGGGGCGAATACCTGAACAAAATATTGGATCAGGTGAATAACCGAAATGCGAAAAACCTGTTGCTATATTTGAACAAGCATTCCGAGCGTTATTGGACTCCACAAGAACTCAAAAAGGAATTATCTCTCAATTTAGAAGTCAATGAAATTCAAAAGGAATTGGTGATTTTGTCGAAAATTGATGTCATTAAGAAAGGCGCTTCTAATATTGATTTTAAAGGGTTGGAAGATGGCACATTGAATTTAGTCTTACGCCGTTGTCTTGATAAAGAAATTGAAGGTTTCGCGCCGAATTTTTCAGAAGAGTTTAGCAAAATCATTGAAAAACTCAATACTGAAAATCGCTCATTGCGAGGAAAGCTGAGTTATTACATTGGTATTGTGGGTGAACATTTATTAGCGACGGCTTTTCGGAATCGCAAGAGATTTCGGTTATCAGACTTTTTCGAGAATGTTACTGATAACACGGAATTGAATATCACATTCGTTAGGGAACGTTTTCTGCTTCAGCGCGAAGATGGCAAAGGAATGGAAATTGATATTGTAGCGGAATCAAATTGTGGGCGGGTGGTTTTAGTTGAGGTGAGAAAGAAGAAGGTGAAAACGACTCTCAAAGAGGTGGAAGATTTTTCGGAGAATGTGGAAACTTATCAATTGCTTTTTCCTGAAAGAAAGGTTTTACCCGCTTTTTTATCGGTGGGAGATTTTACGGGAGAGGCAAAGCCATTTTGTGAGGCGCGAGGAATAGGCATGGCGATTGAATTATTGCATTATTAATTGATGTGACGCGGGGTTTTTCCAATTCAAAACCCACCTCAATTCCACCGATTTCATCGGTGGCTATTCATGTTTAACCCCTTCGGGGTTGAAACTCACCACAACGGGGTGAAATGTGAATAGCCACCGATGAAATCGGTGGAACTTTGGAAGCACATTGCGTCACATCTACTTAACTATTCAAAAACCTCAGAGGTTTAATTCACAAGAAAAGCGAGTGTTCACTATTCCAACGCGCCACTCAAGTTAGTCAAAGCACCACTCGGTGAACGAATCATCCCCATCAATTTGACCCCCGTCGCTGGAGCGGTAATCTCTAATATTGCTCGCGCGGTCCAAGGTGTTGTCTCGACGGCTTCCGCTATCATTGATTGCGAAAGAACGACTGAAGAATCTGCGGCTAAGTTCTCAACCAGTACCGAGTTCTCTGTACCAAGTATTTGCCCGTCACGGTGATAAAGCGTGCCTCTGATTTCTGGGATCGGCTCTGCTGTCGTGTTGATCAGACGTATCCATCCTTTATCAAAATTGCTGGGGGGTGGCACGTTGAATATCCGATTTTTCCCAACGGCGCTGGCATTGGCGACTGTGCCAGTTTTGCTGCGTATGAGTTCCATCAGCTTTAAGCCTTCTGTGGGTTCGGTAATGACTAGCCTCGCACGACTGGTCCAAGGCTCGCTTCCAAACCGTTCTTCAAAGTCGAGCATTGACAGTTCGCTGGTGGCGTGAGGGGCTAATTCCTCAATGATAACGGCATCAGCATCGCCCAATATCTGCCCGTCGCGATGATAAAGTATGCCCTTGACTTGCATCGCCTCATCAGTTGTATTGGTGAAACGCACTTGGACGCTGTCTTTCGTCACCAAAGTACCCGGCAAGTTGTACAGCGCGTCTTCGACAACATGGCTCATATTGAGAACCGTACCATTGTTTAGGTTGAGGTTCATCAGTTTAAGGTTATCTGTCGGCGCGGTGATTTGTAACCAGGCACGTTGCCAGGACGTAGTACCAACTTTCTGCTCTAATAATGGTGCCGATAAGATACCCATCGCTTTGGCTTTTAAGCGGTCAAACAGTACTGCATCGGGTGTCCCCAATACTTCTCCGCTTTCTGCATGATAAAGTGTGCCGGTGACGGAGACGGGTTCGTCGGAGGTATTGATGATGAGGGCAAAGCCTTCATCCGTTTCACCACTTCCGGGTAAGTTGTAGAGCGCGTTTTCCGCCACGAGACTCATATTCGCTAAGGTTTTCGTCTCATTACGATACATATTCATCACGCGAAGCCCGTCTTCTGGAGACGTGAGGTCTAGCCAGGCGATATCTTGACCCCAAGAAGTGGTTCCCATTTGTTCTGCGAGTGATGCTCTGTTGAAAACGCCTGTCGCATTAGCAGCGAGTTGTGGGAAGAGTACCGTTTCAGCCGTACCTAAGAGATGACCGTCTTGATGGTAAAGGGTGCCTTTTATCTCAACGGGTGTTTCAGTTATGTTGGTGATTCGTACATACGTTTTACCACTATTCTCTGCACCTGGGATATAGTAGGCTCCTAGCGTACTCGTCGAAGGTGTGACAGGTGTCTCAATGCGGCGAAAGTACGCATAACATAGCATACCAACCCAACTCTGTTTGAGTACGAATTGACCCCCTGAACAATCCCTATCACCACTCCAATGATCAAACTCAGAATTTGGACCGGCTTGAGGTGTGAGGGTAATTTCCGTATTCATCGGAAATGTGTATTTACAAACGGCCTCATCTTCCTCACGGCAATCAATTCCTTCAGGATCGCTTGTCACGCTGCCAGTGACGCTGCCCTTCATTTCTATCCGCAGGGGTCTGGTAGTTGGTTTGGGACGAGGAGGACTTGATGCCGGTGGTGGTGCCGAGTCATTATCGGTGATATTCACTGATAAACTACTCGCTTCCGTGCCATCAACAACAAAGGTTGCACTATCATAATTCACATCAACACTAGAAGCACTAAGACCAATAGTACTGGTATGGCTGTTTTCTACCGTGCTGTCATCAACCGCAGTGATTTCCACCGTTTGAGCCGTATTCCAATCACTATTGGTAAAGGTAAGCGTTCCTTGGTCAACAATGGTTTGACTGTCTGGTGAAACGGTAATGGTTACCTCATTAGTCGGTTGGGTATTTAACACCACATCAAAACTATCAGTTGCTCCGCCTTCTGTTATGCTGGTGTTACCTGAAGTTTGGGTAATTATTATGCTGGCATTCGGAATGGCCAGATCAAAGTATAAGATTAGCGGATCATGATCGGAGGCACGGTAAGGATCAGCATTATATAGATTGGTAAGCTGTTCAGTTGATTTTGATTCTTCATTATAATCAATGGCTTTGGGTTCATCAGCATTAATATGCCACTCGCTTACACCAGTTACCTTGAATGTCAAACTCGCACTGGCCAAGGCGTGATCAAGATAGCCTGCTTGCCCCTTATAAACATAAGAATAGGCATTCGCGCCAATGAATTTTGCCACTAAATCAGTATAGCCGGCATTTTTAATCGCGGTAATCGGCTCTTCTTTAGCGTAGGCATTGAGATCGCCAATGATGATAATATTGTCACCACCAGAAGTGGGATCGGTTGCTAACCAATTGCTCAAAGTATTCGCTGCCTGAGTCCGTTCTGCATTCCAGCAACCTTGTCCATCATTTTGATTTTCATTAGGGCTACCATCACTTGGGCAACTGCCCTTGGCTTTGAAGTGGTTAACGACAACCGTAATTTGTTCGGTGGAAGCGTTTTCCCTGAAAGTTTGGGCAAGAGGGGGACGGCGCGAATTAAAAGGGGGATTTGTTGTCGTCGCTGGCAGGTTAACCGGATTGACTGTCTCAACCTGATAAATAAGAGCCACTTTTATTGCATCTGAATCCAGTGCAAAATCGGGGGTAATAAAGGCATAAGTTGTGCCTGCTGGCGCTGCAGCATTTAATCCATTTACTAAATCTTGAATGGCACTGTTTGTCCCATAACCATCATTTTCCATTTCCATTAAACCAACAATATCAGCACCCATTGCTACGATAGCACTGATTATCTTTGCGCGTTGGCGGGTAAATTCTGAAACCGTATCTGCACCGCGTGCAGTCGGGAAACCACTACCATCACCATTACCATTAAAATAGTTTAACACATTGAAACTCGCCACTTTTAAGGTACCGCCTCCTGATGCTGGCGCTGCTAAACGCGGATTGGCAGTAAATGTTGGCGTGCTAGTGGTATGGACGCGATATTCGCTAAAGTGATAAGTCAATACTCCAGTAATACCAGTCACTGTGTTGCCATTGCGTAATGTGTTAGTGGCACGGAGTTGTGGCGATGGAGTGATAATGGAAACCGGATGAGTAGTCGTACTACCATCATCAATGATAATACGGTTCAAGTCATTTTTGGCTTGGAGAGCATTGGCAGCAGTACCCGGCTCTGTTACATTGGTTGGATTGAACAAGCGTCCATTCGATAACGTAAATTGACCATAAAGACCCAACTTGTAATTATTACTAACAGTGAGCGTTTGCGGTAAATTCACCGACATTCCCTCAAAGCGTTCAAGAACAGAGTCATCAGCAAAAGGTAAATTGATTGTTTCTGGGGTAACGATTGCGCCGTTGCTGCAAATTGTCACATTGCTGATGTTTTTCAATTCTGTGAGTTCAAAGTATTCATCAACTTCACCGGTGACACGCACGACATTGCCTACGCTGACATCGGTGCCATTTGGATGGTAAACGAAAATGCCTTCCGAGGTAAGCGAATCGCCGTCAACATCAGTGTCTTCCTCCTGTACGAAAAATCCTTGTAACTGATTATCAGCTTGAAAGTCTCCTACAACAATAGCTTCAATGGTATGAATATTGCCGACTTCAGTGCTCGTGCCACCATTACCTTGAATGGTATGAATTTTTGTGGCACTACGACCACAACCATTATTTGTAGAGCCAATAGTAGCCTCTATCTTATTGAAATCATTGGCATTATTGTTAGTGTCTGTGGCATTGGGGAGACGAGCCACTGCTTCATCCGCTACTCCAGTAGCATTGCCATTGATTTGCACTTGATCAATTATTGTCGTTGTGGGATCCTTTAGTACAATGGTGATGTCATTGTTCATTGCCCCGCCACCTTTCACATTACCTAAAACTAAGTAGTCACCCTCAGCCGTATTGGTCAACTCGCCATCATTAAAAGCAATGTAGTTAGATACCTGAAACGCACCACTATTGGTTAAATCACCGCTAACATCTGTTCCATCATTCAGTTCAATTATCCAATCGGTTAAATTTAACCCGGCAGTGGCAATATAGAGTTCTACCCATTCATCCACATAAGATATCGTGTTAGTACCTATTTTGCCGGTGAAGTGATGGGTACTCCAATCTTGTTGTGGATCGGTGACAATTTCATTAATCAGTATATCACCGGGTTTGGAAGGCAGGGCTTGTCCAGTATTAAGACGACCAAAGGTGTTGTCAATTGCCGTGTTCCAAGTGAAGTCTTCATAGTCTGTACCAGTACCAGTCAGTTGCAATGAGTGACCAACTGGCGTAGTCGCATTTTCAGATACACCAATATCGGTACTCATTTCGCCATTAGCCGCACCATCGCTGGCAGTGAAACTGCCCTCATAGCTCAGGAATTGGATAACAGTATTGGCATTATCAACCAATGCAATGCCGTCAGCGTTAGGATTACCATTTTGTAAGCCGTTGTAGTTTACAACAATCACACCATAACCGTTCCCCATATCCGGGATAGTTCCACTCAAAGTATCAGAACCCGATGGTTCCGCACTTGGTGTCGTATAAACAGCCTGATTGTTTCCATTGTAGCGGATAATACGCCAATTAGTCATGTCAGTATTAGCAGGGCCAAATATTTCAATAGCCTCACCAGTATCTGTACCAACATTATCATAATGAATTTCGTTGATAAAAACGGGGGTTAAAGCAAATACTGAATTGCTTGTTAGCAAAAAGAGGTTAATGAGATTTTTGGTTAGCCTCTTCATATTTTGACGCAAATCATATTTTTTCTTCATAATAATCACCTACCTTATAACGATGAGAAGTACTGAAGCACATCGGATATGATGGAGCCCAACGCTTTAGCTTTGGTCACTGGTCATTTTGTCACACCCAAAGCTAAAGCATTCGAGGCTAAAGTTTTTTGAAGAAAAACTTTAGCCTCGAATGGACTCCAAAAGTAATACAAAGCTAAAGCGTTGTATTCCATGAGTGTCTAGGAAAACATACCTTAAGGTGAAATACGAATTTGACACGATGTTCATATTTTTTCAGGGTAAAATTACCCCCCCTATATTCACCCTAATGTTTTCCCAGACAATATCCCATATTGTTCAAGTGGTTGTTTATTGCGTTAATCTGTTATACTTAATATCAGATTGAGATTTTAGAGGTTCAACCTGGGATGTTAAATATAGCGCGGTTTCGCCAATTATTTTTCACTTGATTTTTGTTCCGTTTGAAAAATGAGGTTTTCTTGAGGGTAAAGAAATCCTTTGAAAAAATCGGATTTCTCGTTTTCCGTTTGAAAAATGAGGTTTTCTTGTAAAGAAATCCGATTTTTTCAAAAAATCGGATTTTTCGCTTTCGCATAAAAATGGGGTGAAGATGAATGGTTTTCGAGGTTTGAGTTTTTTGAAAAAAACTCAAACCTCGAAATAAGGAATTAAATCAATTGTTTAAAGAAAAATGGAGTTCTTCATGGCCTTCATCATTCACCATTGGCGAAGGTATTACAACATTTTAGCGTTTTTAATCCCTTTTTTATACCCAATTTCTTTATCTGCAAAGCCGACACCCAAATAGATTAGTGGACGCGACTCATTCAAAAAGCGTTCACCATAATTTTTATTCTCAATTTGCTTAATCGCTTTATCAGTTAAACGATCCATTTGACTACCCGCTTGACCATATTTAAACTCAATCAAATAAATCTTCTTTTCAAGTTCCAGCACACCATCAATTCGCCCCTTATCCGTTAACACTTCTAAATCAATTTCCACTCCCATCAACACCAAAATCATATAAAACAAGGAGTGGTAATAAGCTTCTTCTTTAAGAAGTAACGGATAGGGAATTTTCGCAAACAGGGCACGGATGAGGTTCATAAAACTTTCAAGATTTTCCGTTTCCAAATACTCACGTAAATTTTCCACCGCTGGTTGGATTTCTTCCAATTCATTTTGAGTAAAATGGTCAAGCAGATAGGTAATAAAAGCTTGTTTCACCTCAAAGTTAGGATAGTTCAAAACATATAGGGGGGTTCTTGCTTTCGGATCAATTTTAACCACCGTTAAATAACCCGTTTGAAGTAACAGGGCGAAAACATTGAGATTCTCCAGATTATAACTGTCAAAGACAATCTCCGAGACTTTTTTGTTTTCAAAGAGGGTCACCTCTCGTCGTGTCTTTTTGATTAATTTCATCAAAAAGGTTGGCGTTCCCGTCGAAAACCAATAGTTACTGAAACGCTGTTCCGCCAGTAAATTGAGAATTGAAAACGGATTGTACAGTTTATCTTTCCCATTCCACGAATAGCCGTTATACCAAGTCTTGATTTTAGCCAATAACGGGGCTTTCTTCATTTCCAACACGCGACCCAGATTTTGCAGATAATCGGAAAAATTCCTTTCCAATTCCTCTTGGGTATATCCCAGCAAGGTCGCAAAATGTCTTGAAAAAGTAATATCCCGTAAATTATTCAATTCAGAAAAAACCGACACCCGCGAAAATTTAGAAACCCCAGTTAAAAACACAAAACGCAAAAAAGCGTCAGAAGATTTAAGCGCAGCGAAAAGCTCTCGTAGTATTTCACGGTTTTTAGTCGCTTTTTCCAGATCGCTTATCAGATCAACAATCGGTTTATCATATTCATCGACGAGAATGACTACTTTTTGTTGTGTTTTTGCCGCGATTTTTTCAATCAACTCAATAAATTTCTCTCGGATAAATTGGCTTTTCAACTCAATCTCATACTGACTAGCCACGTTATCTAAAAAAGATAAGAGTGAATCCATAAATACTTCATCATTTGTATGAGAAATACGATTGAAATCAACCACTATCACTGGATACGATTGCCAGTCGATCTGATCATAAATGTACAACCCTTTAAATAGGGCTTGATGACCGGAAAATATTTCCGCTAATGTCGAAACCAGCAAAGATTTTCCAAAGCGGCGAGGGCGGGATAGAAAAAAATAGTCGCCGCTTTGAATTAATTGTGTAATGTGATAAGTTTTATCGACATACACACAGTCCTCTTTAATTATTTTGGGGAAAGTTTGAATCCCGATGGGTAATTTTTTCATTTTCAGTGAGCCGTTATCAGTTAGTAGGGGCAATCCCTTGTGGATGCAATATATAGCATTTCCCGATTGAATAAACTACAGATATATACTTATTTATCAATTACTGATGTGACGCAAGGTTCTTCCAATTTGAATACCACCGATTTCATCGGTGGCTATTCATGTTTAACCCCTTCGGGGTTGAAACTAACCCCAATGGCGGGGTGAATAGCTGGGTTGAAACTAACCCCA
>JAOZSV010000465.1 GCA_029939505.1 Thiotrichaceae bacterium
ATCTGAAGGTTTGGACTCCACTTCCAAATCTGAAGGTTTGGACTCCACTTCCAAATCTGAAGGTTTGGACTCCACTTCCAAATCTGAAGGTTTGGACTCCACTTCCAAACTGAAAAACCTCAGAGGTTTTGGAAACCTCTGAGGTTTGGTGCCTCGCTACGAGAAACTATCGCATTACATCAACAAAGGAAGGTATTTATGGCATTAACTATAAATCATCCAGATGCAAATATCTTGGTTCAAGAACTTATCAGTTATACTGGTGAAACTCTAATAGAAGCCGTATTAAATGCATTACAGGAACGAATCAAGCAGGAGAAAGAAAAAAGAAATATTTCGCTCAAAGACGAACTGTTAGAAATTGGAAAACAATGTGCAGCACTACCAGTATTAGACAATCGTTGCCCTGAAGAAATTTTAGGTTACAACGAAAATGGGGTGACAAATTAATGGTTATTGATTCTTCAGCGATTATTGCTATTTTGCTTTATGAACCAGAAGCAGAACATTTTACAGCGGCTATTGAAAACGATCCTGTTCGACTCATGTCAGCTGCATCACTATTAGGTACAGCGTCGGGTTACGTTTTTTTGCGGCGCCATCTAACCCGACCTACTTAGCTAAAATGAAACGGTTTTACAGAGGTAAAAAGACGATGCATCAATTAACGATAGAAACTCGTGTTAAACATGGGCAATTACAACTCAATAATATGCCTTTTGCTGATGATACAGAAGTTAAGGTGGTTATTATTCCAAAAGTGAATGTGGAAAAAATGTCGTTTGCCAAAATTCAAGCGTTGACACAACCTATTAGTGGCAATTTGTCTGATGAAATTATTCGTGAGAGACATCATCCATGAACCTATTTGTTGATACGAGTGCTTTAATCAAAATTTATCATCAAGAAGTGGGTAGCCAAAACTTGATCAATAGCTTATCTCATTATACCGATAATTTAGTGATAACAATAACTGATCTCTCAAGAGTTGAATGTTATTCCGCCTTGATGAAACGGGTTAGGATTAAAGAAATGACCTTAAAAGCGGTTGAAGAAGCATTAGACTTATTTGAACAAGAAATAAAAGGATTCCAAATAGTGGAAGTTGATGTCATAGCAAAAGAATTAGCTATACATCTTTTAAGCCGGATAGCTTATCAACGTAATTTGGCGACACTAGATGCCATGCAACTTGCAACCGCCATTCTGTCTAATCAAGTGTTTGCTATAGATTATTTTGTGGCTTGTGATAAAAGACTATTGAATTTTGCACAACCCTATTTTAATACTTTTAACCCGGAAATTGAGACGATTTAGTATGGTAGGTCGGGTTAGCTTATCAAGCGTCGCGTGATAACGTAACCCGATATTTACCTAATAATATAGCCTGTGTCGGGTTACTTTGCGGCGCCATCTAACCCGACCTACTTAGCCCTTAGCCTATACCTGACAGGTTTTGGAAACCTGTCAGGTCTGATTCAATGAACGTGCATGAAATCAACTCTCCAAG
>JAOZSV010000310.1:0-1941 GCA_029939505.1 Thiotrichaceae bacterium
ATATTTAAGCGAAATCATCCAAATCTGAAGGTTTGGATTCCAATAAATCTTCCTTAACTTAATGGCATTGTGGTGTTCGGTGGGCAACAAAAAGACGTTGCCCACCCTACAAACTAAATATACACTTTTAACGGTGGTTTACGATGAAGTAACACCCAATCTCCATTTTCTTCCAAGGCTTCTTTGCCTAATTCAAATAACACTTTTTGTTCTTGGCGATGAATATCGGTTTCGCCACTTTGCGGTTGAGATTGCAATTGTTTCAATTGCTCATCTGCCCTTTCAAATAGGTAAGCCATCCGCCGATATTGTTTGGCTTCTTCCGCAAAAGCCATTGTTTCGACATAATGGTGTAGCAATGCACCAGCGGCGGGAAATAGCGCGATTAATAAAATCAGCAGGTTATGCCAAGTTTGCGGAATGGAATTATAACCTAACCACAATCTGATCGAACAATAAGCCCCCCATACAGAGAATACCTAAGCCAAACAGTCCTTTTACAATCCAATTTAAATATTGGCTGATGTGCTTTCTTTTCTCAGCGTTTTTTGCAAACCAAACTTTTTCATAGAGTACCCAATGATTATGAACCACATCTGGAGTTTGTTGATTGGTGAGCCAGTCATAGACATTGAGGGCGCGAATGCTACTGCGTATCCAAGCGAGTTCTTGACGTTGTTTGCGTAAGTAGTAGTCGGAAACGGAGTTTTTTAAACCGCTTAAATGCCAAAAAATCTGGATGCGTAAACCTTCGGCGAGAACACGGTAATCGAGTGCTTTGTAGTAATAGCGTTGCCATTTAACAAAGCTGACGATCAGTAAGACACTGATAAATAAAATCGCATAAATCCCCAAAGTAAAAGGGCGATTGTGATCAATATTAGTGTACCAGCCATAAGAGCCTACCATCGCCATTGACATGGTTAAAACCAATAAGCTCAGGTATTTAATGCCAGTTTGAAAATGTTTGGCGAGGATATTCGCACTGCCATAAACACTCAGTAAGTTTTGAAAGCCAGGGACTAAATTCGGCAAATTCTGCCATAATTTGGGAGGAATGAGGTGTTTTTGACAGGATTCGATTCGAGGTTTTAGTTTTTGAAGAAAAACTAAAACCTCGAATGCTGCTTGGACTTTGGGATTATTCGTATAGCGTTCTATATCTTGATTAAATAACTCTATCGCTGCTAATTCGTCCAACAGTAAGTCTTCCAAATCGCTACTGTCTTGAGAGTTGGGTAATAATATGCGGATATCGCCCACCGCGAAAGCCGGTGTTTTAGTTTGCACTCTGGAAGTAACGACTTGGCAAATGGTTCCCATGTCGGGACTATCTAGTGAACTGGTTGGGGGTTGATAATCGGCAGCGAGTCCTTTCATATTACCGGTACGCTTGAATTTAACGATTTCAGCTGTGCCGGCGACTTTTCCCAAATCAATCCCATCCCATAGATCAGAATATGACTATGTCTCGCCACATACGCGCCTCCCAGAGCATATTGTTGGGAACGATGATCACCATAATTGGCAATATTAGCCTCTGTATTACCGGATATTAATGGCAAGGTAAAGATTTGGGAGGCTTGTTCCAGCAATGCCCTAAATTCTTCTTGAGAATTGGCATCAAAGTCTTCTTCAAACAAAGCTTGTGGCATCGGTAATGGTACGATTAATTGCACCTTTTCTTCTAAGGCAACTTGCGCGACTAAACGATCTGCCCCATCAGCAAGCGGTGATAATAGTTTTAGTGGCGTATGTGGATAATGTTGGTGTAGAAAGTGGAAAATTTTACGCACCGAGGCGGTTAAAATGTCCCAATCTTCTGGACGAGGATCACGGTGTCCAGTGATACCAAAGGTTAGCGGGATTTTGTTGAGTACATTCATAAATTTAATTTTGCTGTTGAATCAAACCTCTGAGGTTTTGAAAACCTCAGAGGTT
>JAOZSV010000310.1:2041-4955 GCA_029939505.1 Thiotrichaceae bacterium
TTTAAGTGAATTGTTGAATCAAACCTCTGAGGTTTTGAAAACCTCAGAGGTTTTTTAAGTGAATTGTTGAATCAAACCTCTGAGGTTTTGAAAACCTCAGAGGTTTTTAAGCAGGCAAGCTCCTTTGGGTGTGAGGGCGATTTATTATGTAAATGTCGGGTTACGTTATCAAGCGACGCTTGATAAGCTAACCCGACCTACCATACTGGTGTTTAGTATAACAAGCGTTTTACTTGGTCGGTTACTTGGTCGGTTACTTGGTCGGTTGATGCCATTTCCCACCTCAATTCCACCGATGAAATCGGTGGAACTTCAAAAAACGAAAACTTGTAGTTATTGTTTGGGATAACGAGAAAACTTGATCATCGAGTGACAGGTTTTAAAAACCTGTCAGGTCTGGCTAAACTTCAGCTTTTAACTACAAAACTCTTTTATTTCAATGAGTTAAGCTCAAACGCTGATTCACTGAATAAACAATTCCCGCTGCATCCAAGCCACATTGAGCCAGTAATGTCGCCGTATTACCATGTTCAAGGAAGTGATCGGGCAAGCCCAAATTTAATACAGGTGTTGAGGAGGAATGTGCCTGTAAACATTCATTCACCGCACTACCCGCTCCCCCCATGATGACATTTTCTTCTACAGTGACGAGGAGATCATGCTCTTGTGCCATTTGTACAACCATTTCAACATCTAACGGTTTGACAAAACGCATATTGACAACTGTGGCATCCAGTTGCTCTGCCGCTGTCAGGGCAGGTGTCAATAATGTGCCGAAAACGAAGAAGGCGACTTTATGTCCTTCACGACGTAATTGGGCTTTGCCGATGGGAAGACTGGTCAACTTTAGCTCAACGGGGACACCGACTCCGCTTCCGCGTGGATAACGTACCGCGCTAGGACCATCATGCTTAAAGCCTGTTGTGAGCATTTGCCGACATTCATTTTCATCAGCAGGAGCCATGATGAGCATATTGGGAATGCAGCGCAAATAGGAGAGATCAAAATTTCCACTATGAGTCGCCCCATCTGCGCCAACTATTCCAGCGCGATCAATGGCAAATAGCACAGGCAAATTTTGCAACGCGACATCATGTATTAATTGATCATAAGCCCGTTGTAAAAAGGTAGAATAAATCGCGACGACAGGTTTTATGCCTTCACAAGCCAATCCTGCTGCAAAAGTAACGCTATGTTGCTCGGCAATCCCGACATCAAAAAAACGATCTGGATACAACTTAGAAAACTCAACTAAGCCAGAACCTTCACACATTGCAGGGGTAATACCAACTAAACGCTCATCTTGAGCAGCCATATCACAAAGCCAGTTGCTAAAAATTTTGGTGTAAGATGGTATTTTGGCGGGTTTAGCCTTTATTTGACCTGTTTTTGGATCAAAAGCAGTGACTCCATGATAGACGCAAGGATCATTTTCTGCACTTGGAAAGCCCTTACCTTTTTTGGTAATGATGTGCAGAAATTGTGGTCCTTCCAACGCTTTCATGTTTTTCAAAGTGCTCAACAAAGTGGGTAAATCATGTCCATCAATAGGACCAATATAATTGAAACCTAACTCTTCAAACAAAGTTCCTGGTGCCACCATGCCTTTGACATGTTCTTCAGTACGCCGCGCAAGTTCATGCACTGTTGGGATACGTCTCAGGATTTGTTTACTGCCCTCGCGCATTGAGGTGTAAAACTGACTTGATAAGATTTGAGCCAAATAATTGGACAAACCACCCACATTTGGAGAAATCGACATATCGTTGTCATTTAAAATCACTAAGAGATCGACCCCTTGACCACCAGCATGATTTAACGCTTCAAACGCCATTCCAGCCGTCATCGCACCATCACCGATAATGGCGATATTTTTACGATTTAAAGCCAATTGGTGATTGGCAATAGCCATGCCCAGGGCAGCACTGATGGATGTACTGGAATGCCCCACGCCAAAAGCGTCATAAACACTTTCGCACCGCTTAGGAAAACCAGAAATACCCGCATCTTGGCGCAAAGTCTTCATCGCATCACGCCGCCCTGTGAGGATTTTATGGGGATAACTTTGATGCCCAACATCCCAAATTAAGCGATCTTCGGGGGTATTAAAGACATAATGGAGGGCAATCGTCAATTCAATGACACCCAAATTGGACGCAAAATGACCACCTGTGCGACTTAAAGTTTCTACCAAAAAATGGCGTAACTCCGTTGCCAGTTGAGGTAAATCACGTTCAGGACACTCGCGCAATTGGGCAGGGTTTTGGATTTTATCTAGTAATAGTTGGTTCATTTCTGTTAAAAGGGCTTAAAGAGGTTAAAATGACGATGTCCAAGTTTTTGATGAAATTCAAGGACAATAATTGTAGTTTAAATGAGTCATCGTATATTTAAGCACAAATTGTACTTTTTGATTTGAAAATAGTATATTAATAGCTTTGCTAAAGAATTTTGAACAGGATTCTAATCGAAAGTTTTTTGTTACTACTCAGGGCAACCACAAGGGATTGCCCCTACAAAGGATTTTGAACAGGATTCTAATCGAAAGTTTTTTGTTACTACTCAGGGCAACCATAAAGGTGTGCAGCCTACAATTCAGGGCAACCATAAAGGATTGCCCCTACTTATGAACTGATGTTACGCAAAGCGATTCTATTCGAGCTTAGAAATCCTTTGAAAAAATCGGATTTCTTAAACCTCTTGGAAACATAGTGCGTTGAACTTAGAAATCCGATTTTTTTCAAAAATCGGATTTCTTAAACATCATGCGTTGAACTTAGAAATCCGATTTTTTTCAAAAATCGGATTTCTTAAATATCATGCGTTGAACTTAGAAATCCGATTTTTTTCAAAGATTTATTAAACATCTTGGAAACATAGTGCGTCACATCAGTAATTTAGTCTTCTGCAAGAA
>JAOZSV010000106.1 GCA_029939505.1 Thiotrichaceae bacterium
ATCAGGCGCAATTAATACCGCAGGCAAAGTCGAAAATGGTAATACTGTCTGTGATAACGACAATCTAATTGCCATTTTTAGGTATTAAAAAAAATATGTCCAAAAATAAAAAACATCGCACTCAGAAAAAAAAGGCTATCACAAAAAATGTGTCATCTCAAAGCTCACAAATTTTAAAAATACTTCAACAAGCTCAGCAATACCAGAAAGCCGGGGATTGGCAAAAAGCAGAAGCTTTGTGCCATCAAGTATTGCAAAGGCAACCAAAGAATGACAGTGCTTTAGATTTTTATAAGCAACTCAGTGCTGCACTAAATAGTAAGGGCAGAACCACAGAAGCACTCGCCTATTTGCAACGCGCCCTTTCATTTAATCCAAATCATGCTGAAATGCAAAATAATTTGGGGATTATCTTTGGGCAACAGGGCAAATTGGATCAAGCAAAAACCTGTTTTGAAAATGCCATTGCTGGAAAGAAAGATTTTGCTCAAGCCTATTATAACTTGGGTATTATACTTAACGGGGAGGAACAATTTGCCCAGGCAATCACTTGTTATCAGAAAGCGTTGTCTATTACCCCTAATTATGCTGATGCCTATAATAATTTAGGTAATGCCCTCAGTGGACAAAATAAATTTAGCGAAGCCATCATTAACTATCAAAAGGCAATCACCTTTAATCCGAATTATGCCGAGGCGCATAATAATTTAGGCGTGGCATTCAAAAAACAAGGGCAAATCACTGAAGCCATTGCTTCTTTTCGGCAAGCTATTGATTTAAAAGGTAATTATACTTCTGCTAAAAATAATTTGGCTGTGACGTTAAATGAGCAAAGGCAATTTGAACCAGATAATGCCAATAGCTATGGTGCTTTAGCTGGTGCATCAAAAGAACCTGTTGTACCTGATACCAATAATACGCCATGGAAAGTGGTTAATGGATTAGTGATAGAAGGGGTGCCACCTGATTTTGAGCTACCCCTTATTGTGGGTGAAAATAATAATTACTCTTTTATTGAAGAAAAGCGCAAAGCCTTTGTTGCCAGTGAACAGTCTTACACATTGCCCGTGTCAATTATTATTCCCGTTTATAATCGCAAAGAAAAGTTAGCAAAAACGCTGGCAGCCATCACACATCAAACTTATCCTGCCAATTTGATTGAAGTGATTGTAGCAGATGACGGTAGCAGTGATGGTGTAGCGGAAGTTATTGAAAAATATCAGAAATATTTATCACTGAAATATGTTCGCCAAGATGATCAAGGATATCGTTTATCGGCTGTGCGTAATTTAGGACTGAACCTCGCTCAGTATGATCATATTTCTATACTTGATTGCGATATATTGCCGACACCAAAATACATTGAATTGCTCATGCAATATTTTCATGTCACAGATAAAGCCGCTTTGATGGGACATAGGCGTTTTGTTTGTACAGATAATATTGCAGATGACCAAATATTAGCAGATATCAATATTGCTCTCAATTTGCCGGATGTGATGCCCAGTGATAAAAATGATAGACCAAAAAAAGAAGGTGAACCTATCATTGATCATCGCTTCAGATTATACGAAAAAAATGATTATTTAAAGCAAAGCCTATTTCCATTTAGTGCTTTTTATGGTTGTAGCATGACTTTTCCAAAAAAAGTGATTAGGGAAGTGGGTCCTTTTGATGAGGACTTTCAAGCCTGGGGTCATGAAGATATTGAAATGGGTTATCGCATTTATAATGCGGGTTATTATTTTATCCCGGTTTTAGACGCTATTGGATTACATCAAGAACCGCCGGGTGGAGAAAATGAGATCAATCGTTCAGAAGGGCCACAAAAAATTACCAATCATTTACTGGCACAGAAATGTCCAATTGCTCGCCAATATCAAGCAAATGTCGTTTATGAAATACCCAAAGTGTCAATTTATATGGCGGCTTACAATGCTGAAAAATATATTAAAAGGGCAGTGGATAGTGCGTTGGCACAAACTTATACTGATTTGGAAGTTTGTATTGTTAACGACGGCTCAACCGATAATACTTTAAAAGTTTTAGAACAAAATTATCAAAATAATCCGCGTGTTCGTTGGATTAGTCAAAAAAACAGTGGCGTTGCAAATACGTTTAATGCCGCGGTGGGCTTATGCCGAGGTATGTATCTCGCTCATTTAGATGCTGATGATATTTTGTTACGATTAGATGCAGTAGAAATTATGGTAAAGTATTTATATACGTATAATGTCGGCTGCGTTTATAGTTATTGCCGTAAAATTGATGAAAATAATATGACTGTTGGAGAAGTGGGTTCTTTACCTTTTTTCTGTCGCGAAAAATTCATGAATAGTATGATTGTTTCTCATTTTCGTTTATTTAGAAAATGTGATTGGGCACGATTAGACGGTGGATTTGATGAAACATTGGAAAATGCTGAAGATTATGATCTATTTCTTAGACTGAGTGAAATTTGTTCTTTCCACCATCTTCACACAGCTTTTTACGGTTACCGATGGCATGGCGAAAATGTTTCTATTATTCATCAAGAAAGACAGATAAAACATCATGGTTTAGTCATCCAACGCGCGTTAAAAAGAAATGGGATGGATAAAGAGTGGGAAGCTTATGTTCCCGATCCAAAAAAACCAAGAACTACCCTATTTCGGAAAAAAGTCTTGGATGCACAGACTGAATCAAGTGTCGTTGATAAATTATATGAATATGCATTGGCATATCCTAATTCTAGGCATAATATTCAAGAGATTCACGATGCTTTTTCTTTGATTGAAGGAGTTCAACCGCGCGGGAAATATCAATATGCGGGGGAACAAACATTGATTCCATTATTTAAAGCGAAGATATTATATACTCCCATTCCTAAATGCGCATGTTCAAGTGTTAAACATTTGATTTTTGAATGCGAAAGGGGTATGTCTTATAATGATAAAATGACTGGGAATGGGAAACATATTCATCAATTTTATAATACATGGAATGGAATAACTAACAAATATCTATTTGCTGATAATTGGCTAAAAGTTTTGATTGTTAGGGAACCACTACAAAGGCTGGTTTCGTGTTATAAAAACAGGGTGTTATTTCACAAAGATTTGCTTAAATCTGCTGATAGATTATCTAAAGTTGGTTTACCTGTCAATCCAAGTTGGGAGGTGTTCATTGATAATTTTGAAAGGTATCGTTCATTGAGTCAATCTATTAACCATCATTCGGCTCCAATTGTGAATTTTGCTGGATACAATCCAGATTTTTATGACTTGATTTTGAATATTTCTGAATTGGATAAATTGTTGTCAGTGGTATCGGATCGAAGTCATTGTCATATTGAAATGCCCCGTAAACAAACCGGAGGTAGTGAAATAGATATCGGTGAGATTAGTGAAACAGCAAAGGAAAAAATTCACCGACTTTATGCCAATGATTATGAAATTTATGGAAAATATTTTGGTAGTGCTTCTTCCCAAGACTTGATGAAAGTGAAAAATAAAGCATTTAAACAACCAGATCAAGGGCAACCTCAAAATTCGGAAAAAAATGACACACTTGAAGATGTGACAATTATTATTAAGACTTTTTTGCGTCCTCATGCATTAGAACGTTTACTGCAAGATATAAAAAAATATTATCCAGAGATTAAAGTTTATGTGGCTGATGATGGTGATAAACCGCAGGTTAGAAATGACGTTGACGAATATTTTGTCTTACCATTCGATACGGGTTTATCTTATGGAAGGAATTATCTTATAGATAGAGTTAAAACAAAGTATGTTATGCTTCTTGATGATGATACTATTTTTACAGAAAATACAAAAATCGAGTGGGCATTAGAGGTATTTAACAGAAGTCATAAAATTGATCTGGTTTCAGGAAGGTATCTTCCGTTTATTTTTTATGGTTCATTAACAATAGAGAATAATAATCTTATTAGAAATATGGGATTAGCAAGGACAATAGTAGACGGTTTTCCAATATTTGATTTCGTACCGAATTTTTTTGTGGCAAAAACAGAAAAACTCAAAAAAATCAGGTGGAATGAGAAACTAAAGATTCAAGAACATATAGATTTTTTTTGGAGGGCTAGAAAAGAACTTAATTGTACTTATTTGCCATACTTTGTTTCTATAAATTCCCATGCAAGAGAAAGTACAGATTATTCAAAGTATAGAACAGAACGTGCTGCTTATTTTCAGAAAATGCAAGCAAAAGAAATAGGCGTTTCTGCTATTGTTTCTAAAGAGAATCATTCAAACTATAAAGAAAGTGATGTGTGTTCAATGGCTTATAATCAGCCTGAACAGGGGCATTCCCAGGATTATATTTTTGTATTAAGTCATATGAGAAGCTATTCAAGTTTGCTTTGTCATATCTTGGGAAATCATAGCGAAGTTTCTGGCTATTCAGAAATGCACCGGTCTTATTCAAAGTTAAATGATCTGTTAGTTCTAAAGCAAAAAGTGGCAGTCGCTACTGATAATCAATTATTCGGCAGTTTTATATTAGATAAAGTACTTAGTCCTAATCTCCATATTTCTGATTCAATTCTAAATAATGATCGTGTACGTCTCATTTTTCTATTGAGAAACCCAGAAGATACCATAAAAAGTATTCTTAATATGGGTATCAATTTGGGTAGCAAAATGGAATGGCATAAAGATGTAGACAAGGTACTTGCTTACTATATTAATAGATTAAAACAGATTGAAAACTATTCTCTTAAAATGCAAAAAAGTGCGTTGTTTATAGCGTCAGAAAAAATACTGGATGATTCTGAACAGACACTTAAACAGTTAACCGGCTTCTTAGGTTTAAAGACAAAGCTGGAAAAAGATTACTCCATTTTTAAATATACGGGACTTAGGGGACATGGAGATCCGTCTGCTGTTATTAAAGAAGGGAAAATGATTCACCAGAAAAGTCATTATGACATTCATATTCCCTCATATATACTAGCGCAAGCGCAAAAATCTTATGATAGTTGTTATCGTGTTTTGTCAAAACATTTGGATTCTCAAACACAAGAATCTTACCATAGTTATCATGATGTTTTACCAAAACATTTGTTATTCCAATCCATTTTAATAATTACTTACGGACGTAGTGGTTCTACTTTATTGCAAGGAATTTTAAATAGCATTGATGGATGTTTAATTAGAGGTGAAAATAGTAATTTCTGTTTTCATTTATTCAAGTCTTATAATGCTATTGTTACGGCAAAGAAACATAAAAATGCGAATAGTACCACAAATGCTTGGTATGGTGCTTCCTTGTTGGATGAGAAAAAGTTTATACATCAAACCAAGCATTTAGTCAAAGAATTTCTGTTAGCTGACAAAATCAGCGATAAAAATATTACATGCTATGGATTTAAAGAAATCAGATATTTGGAGGAAATGGATTCCTTTTTTGAATATCTTGAATTCTTGAAAAATATTTTTCCTAACGTTGCATTCATTTTCAACACAAGGAATCTTGATGACGTTGTGAAAAGTGCTTTTATGAAAGAAGAAGAACCAGAGGAATTAAAAAAACGGATACTTAAATTAGAATCCCTGTTTGCGGAATATTGCAAACGGTACGAAAACGGCTTTCATATCACTTATGAAGATGTTGTCTCAAAATCCAGAAAATTAGAAGAAATGTTTAGGTTTATTGGGGTAAAATATGAGCCAGAAAAAATAGACAATGTGCTGTCTTTGCCACATAGCTATGCACCTACCCAAGAACATGTGAAAAAAATATTTAAAGATAATCCACGAATTACCTAGGAGTTTGTCGAGCTTATTGTCTTAACTTACTGATTTTTTAACAGATTTATGAAATAAGCAAAAATAGAAAACTTATTCATAAACAATGCGTTACCCATTTAAGCCCGACAAACTCCTAGAATTTTATTTCATTTGTTAGCAATGACGTATTTGGGATTTTTTAATAATTCTAACTAATTCTACTTGGGTGTTGATTCTTTACAATGTGACACCATAGTAAAACTAAGAAAAAATTACCAAAAGAGAAAGAATGATGGCAACAATAATATCACAAAGTGAAAAAGAATTAACAGTACAAGTGACAATAAAATTGGAAGGAAGTATGATGTCAATGGAAGAAAGCATAATGGATGCTTGTAATGAGATAGGAAATTTAGCAACAGAACAAGCCTTGGAGAAATTCGATACGGATGGTAGTCCAATAAAATTTGGTGGAATAAAAATGACAGTACGGGTAAAAGATAACAAAGTATATCAAACCCCTTATGGAGCAGTAAAAATAAAAAGAAATATTTATCAAACATCAAAAGGTGGAAAAACCTATTGCCCATTGGAAGATAATGCTCAGATAATAAGAGGGTCAACTCCCAAATTTGCTAAACAAATATCCCACAAATACTCGAACATGAACGCTCCATCAGTGCGGATTTACAAGAAAACCATCATCGGAAAATATCTCACTCCTATTTGCAGGAAGTAACAAATTGGGTTGGTGGCATAGCTCAGGCGAAAGAAGAAAAGTGGGAATATAACAATCCTATTTTGGAAAAAGCAATTAAGTCAATAGTAATAAGTTTAGATGGTGCATATATGCTTATGCGTAATGATGGCTATCGTGAGGCAATGGTTGGTAATATATCATTTTATGATATGGAAGGAGAGAGACAGCACACGATATATTTAGGCGAAGCACCTGAACATGGAAAGAGTACTTTTACCAAACGGTTAGAAGATGAACTTGGTAAAGTAAAACAACAATATCCAGATGCTTTATACTTGGGAATAGCAGATGGAGCAAAGAGTAATTGGACATTTTTGGAACAACATACAGAACGCCAATTAATAGATTTTTTTCATGTAACAGAATATTTAGCCGAGGTATCTCATGCAGCTTATCCAACTGACAATGCCAAACGTGAAGCGTGGTTACACACACGTTGCGAACAACTCAAACATGAAGCAGGGGCCGTGACTGAAATAATAACAGAAATGGAGAAATTATCCAAAAAGAGTAGTCTGACAAAAAAAGTAAAGGAAAAGTTATCATCTGCACTAACTTATTTTAAAAATCATAAAGATATGATGGATTATTCCCACCATATTGATGAAAAACTTCCAATTGGTTCTGGTGTTACAGAAGCTGCCTGTAAAACTTTGGTAAAACAAAGATTATGTGGGTCTGGAATGCGTTGGAAAGAGAAAGGAGCTAAAACCATTTTATCATTGATAGCTCTAGTACAGTCTGAAGGTCGTTGGCAACAATTTTGGAATAAAATTCAACAATATGGTACTCAGGTTTTTATTTGATACATTGTATTTAATCAACACCCTTCTACTTTGTCATATTTAACGTAACTAATTGATTTATAAGAAATCGCTAAAATTAGTGAATCTAATAAAATCCATCATTTAACTTGTAATGTGACAAAGTAGAACTAACTACCATTTTACTGAAAATTTAATGAGAACATTTATTTTAGGCTTGGGTACACAAAAAACAGGGTCTACATGGTTATACAGACAAATAATTAAATCTAAAATGTATAGCGCGGGGCTTTGTAAGGAATACCATCTTTTTGATGCATTGCACCTAGACGGGTTTGAACGGGCAATAGAAAATATTGCTGCTCGAATCAAAAACACTCCTTTTAAAAGGGATAAAAGTTTTCAATCAGAAGCGGAAAGTATAATGAAAAGCTTCTATGCCGACAGTAATAATTATTATGATTACTTTGATTCTATCCTAACACATGATGAAGCATTTACTTCTGATATATCACCGTCTTATGCTCTATTACCTGCTGAAGTTTTATTAGAAATAAAAAATCAATTTGCAAAACGAAATATTGCACTTAAAGTTATTTTCATCATGAGAGAACCGATAAGTCGCTTGGAAAGCTCGTTAAAAATGGCATTTCGACGAAATAAAACACTCAAAACGATTAACACCAGTCAAATAACAGACGAAATTTATGCTGCTTTAAATAAGCCAGGGGCGGACCGTCGTGGTGATTATAGGTACACTTGTGAACAAATAGATCAGGTGTTTTCTGCTGATGAAGTATTTTTTGCTTTTTATGAAACTATGTTTACTGAAAGTGAAATAACACGCTTATCTCAATTCCTTAACCTAGAAAGAGCGTTGTTTGATGTTGATAATATAATTAACTTGAGTAATAGATCATTTTTATATAGTGAAAATGACATGAAAAGGTTTAAGGAGCTGGTTTATGATAGATATGACTTTGTCTCAAAACGATTTGATTTTAATTTAGCTAAATGGGATGAAGTTACTCAAAAGTTAACTTGTAAAACTGATTGAATGCTTTAATTATATCTGATAGATCAATGCCTTCACTACAAAACAGGTAAATTATAAGCAAAAAGAAGAAGAATAAAACTTTAAGTCATGTAGGGTGGGCAACGTGTTTTGGTTGCCCACCAATATGATATTGATGCTTAATGGAATGCCGATGCACACAAAAACACGTTTGCCCACCCTGCCCGGCTATCCCTTAACGGATAACGGATAACTTAAAATGAAAAAATTACCCATTGGTATTCAAACGTTCCCAAAAATAATTAAAGATGATTGTGTGTATGTAGATAAAACTTATCACATTGCACAATTAAGTAGGTACGCATAAATATTTTAACATTTTTGTTTTATGCTAAAGCAAGCGTAGGGTGGGTAGACAAACCCACCTTACCGTCATCGAACACGAGCAACTTAAAATGTTACACACACTACACGCCAAAAATTTCACCCTATTTTCTGAAGTAAGCTTTGAATTTTCACCGGGGCTTAACGTGGTTATTGGAGACAATGGTACTGGTAAAAGTCTCTTGTTGAAATTGGCTTATGCACTTGAATACGTTTTGCACCACACCCTGCAAAACTCACTACATGACACCCCCCTTTCAATAGAAGCCCTTGATTTAAGCCGAAAATTAAAAAATGTATTTCAACCAGACAAATTAAATCGTTTATGTCGTTCAGGGGATGCTGAACTATTGATGAGTTCAAGTTTTTTTGGGCAACCTGCCCCTGATTTAACAATGGCATTATCAATCTTATCAAATGAGAACCAGATAAATATTCAACAATCCCCCTCGTTTGGCGCGTTTATCAAAAATAACCCCGTAAAGAATATCAGCTTACCCTTGTTTTTTCCAGCGAAAGAAGTTTTATCCATCTATCCTGGTTTTATCACCAGTTATGAAGATAGAGAAGTTGCCTTTGATGAGACTTATTATGATTTATGCAAAGCGTTGAATCGTTTTTTATTGCGTGGAAAACGCCGCTCCGAAATTGCTGATTGGATCACACCGTTGGAATCGCATATCCCAGGCAAACTCATATTGGAAGTTAACCGATTTTATTTACAATTATCTGAGCAAGAAAAAAGAGAAATTCCTCTAGTCGCGGAAGGCATACGCAAAATAGCCATGCTTAACTATCTGATTTTAAATGGCTCATTAACAAAAGGTAGCACCCTATTTTGGGATGAACCTGAGGCAAACTTAAATGCCAAATTGCAAGTTAAATTAGTCGACAGCCTAGTTCAGCTTGCCAACGCTGGTGTGCAAATCGTTTTGACTGTTCACGATTTATTTTTAATGAAAGAACTCAGTTTACGTATTGAAGCTGGTGAAACCAAGGCATATTTTTTTGAATTATTGCAAGAGGATGCGAATATCCGAGTGGTGCAAGGGGAAAAATTGGATGACTTATTGACAATAGTTGCCCTTGAGGCAGCCTTGGAGCAATATGATAGGGAACAAGAAGTCTTATTACAGGACTATTAAAATGCCAACGATTACCGAAAAAAAATTGACTTTCAGCTTTCCTGAAGGGTGGGTAGTCAATAAATATGATGAGCAAAGCTTTTATCGTCAGAAAGTACAAAAATGTCGTGGAACGGCAGCCGTAGATATTTTGGCATTATCTGAAACCGATTTATTCTTAATTGAAGTTAAAGATTTCAGAAAGCATCGCATTGAAAATAAAAAACGGTTTCAACATGCTGAACTTGCCGATGAATTCGCACAAAAAGTGCGTGATACTATAGCAAGTTTATACGGTGCTTATCGTTGGCATAATTCAATATTTACGCCTTTTTGTCATTATTTATATGTCAATCTAAAAAAAGAAGAGAGGCGTGACATAAGAAGAATCACCGCCTGTTCCTTGAAGAAGATATGCCACCCGTTAAAGCGAGAGATTTCAAAGTCGTACACCGATATTTACGCGAAAATATGCAAATGAAACTAAAATTTCTACAAATCCGTTGCCAGGTTTACAATAAGAAAACACTCCCAAAAAAGTTCGGTTGGCATGTCATGGGTTAAGCTGAACAAGCGTAGGGTGGGTAGACAAACCCACCTAGGAGTTTGTCGGACTTATTCACATAAGTCATTGATTTTCATTGTTTTTATAAAAACTGGTTTAAAAAATGGGGCAGAGCCAGGTAGGTCGGGTTAGATGGCGCGGCAACGTCACCCGACAAAGGGCTATTTCGTCAGGTAAATGTCGGGTTACGTTATCACGCTGCGCTTGAGAAGCTAACCCGACCTACCATACTACCATACTAAAAACGTTGGGGAGCTTCTATTTAATACCATTGAATACTATTAAATCAGTTAATGTATATAATACTGTTCCTAATACCAAGAACTTAACCATGTTGAAATCATTGAATATTAAAAATTTTACAGTTTTTGCAGATACTTGGATCGAATTTTCATCTGGATTTAATATCATTATTGGGGATAATGCGACAGGAAAAAGTCATTTACTTGGACTGGGATATAGTGTGATGCGTTCATTATATCAAGTAACGAGAGATAATGTAAAACAATTACAAATCCAATTAGAAGACAAATTAGAAGGCGTTTTTAAACCGGATAAGCTCAGTCATCTTTGTCGTCACCCGTTGAGTTCGCAACCTGCTCAAATCATTGTGAACATGACTGATGATGTCGGTCATATACAATTTTCCTTTGTATTGCATGATAATGAAATTAAAGTCGATAATCTGCCCTCACATTTTCCCAAACAAGCCCCGTTATTTTTTCCCACGCAAGAAGTGTTAACTTTGCAACCCACGTTCACGGCATTGTATGAAAATCGTTATCTCTCATTATCGGAAACCATTTATGATTTATGCAAAGCTTTCAGTTTACCCTTGATTAAAAAACCGCCGCCGAATATCCAAGAAATCATAAAACCCTTAGAAAAAGAATTAGGAGGGGCCGTTATTATTGATAAAAGTGGTCGATTTTACCTTGACACCCCCAAAAAAGGAAAAATTGAAATGTCTTTAATCGCTGAGGGTTACCGAAAAATAGCCATGCTAATTTATCTGATTTTAAATGGTTCGCTCGGCAAAGGTAGCACCCTGTTTTGGGATGAGGCAGAGGCTAACCTAAATCCTAAAACGAGAGTCAAAGTGATCAATGCATTGGCAGCACTTGTTCAAAATGGTATTCAAGTCATTCTTTCCACCCATGATTTATTTTTGATGAAACAATTATCGTTACTGATAGAAACCACCAACATGCCCGCTCGATTTTTTAGTCTCAGGCAAGATAATGATGCGATCACTATTGAACATGGCAACGTGCTAGAAGATTTACAGACGATTGTCACATTGGAAGAAGAATTAGCACTGTATGATCGGGAACAAAACGCTTATTATGCTAAAAAGGCAAGACAAAGATTATGATTTTACAAGAAGGCAGCCATAATAAGGCATTATATTTTGAATTTTCAGAACAATGGATCGTTTGCAAATACGATGATCATACGGGTTTTTATCATAAAGTTCAAAAATGTCAAGGTATGAAGGCTATTGATTTTTTGGCAACTGACAGGCATGAACTGCTTTGGATAGAGGTTAAAAACTTTCGCGATAATAGCGCCGAAAATAGTCCAAGACTCTCGGCGACTGAACCGCCTGAGCTTGAGCAATGCCGTAAACTCTGTCATTCATTAGTCAAAATCTCCCGTAAAAAACCTTTTCTAGTAGATGAAGTCGTCAAAAAGGTCTGTGATACTTTTACTGGACTTGCGGGTGCTTTTCGCCATGATGATGAAACATTGCTACCTTATGTCAGCGCATTAGCAAAAAAATTACCTCTGACAATCGTTTTATTTTTGCACCAAGATAAATACTTGGATGCGAATGAACATTTTAAACCGCTTGCCCTGCGCTTAAAAACCAGAATTAAACAGCAGTTACGTTTTTTGAATATCAATGTTGAAGTTGTGAATGAATTAACTTTGTCTGAAAATGCGGATTTTTGTTTCCGAACCACGTTTCCATCTACTCTTGACGCGCCAACCGACGCGTGCAGAAAATCAATGCCATTAAGTTAAGGAACGTGCATGAAATAACTTGGGCAACCATAAAGGATTGCCCCTACATCAATTGAGATATCGTAGGGGTAATCCCTTGTGGTTACCCTTAAGTCGAAGTTATTTCAGTAACCCAACATTTATCACGTTCTGTTGGGTTACGTTGCGAAGCAAAAAAATCTAACCCAACCTACAATATATCTTATTGAAAATGAAAAAATTACCCATTGGTATTCAAACCTTCTCTGAAATCATCAAGGAAGACTATTTGTATGTTGATAAAACCAGACAGATTAGCGACTTATTACAAGCCGGTAAATATCTTTTTCTATCCCGCCCTCGCCGATTTGGAAAATCTTTGCTGGTTTCAACTTTAGCGGAAATCTTTTCCGGTCATCAAGCCCTATTTAAAGGGTTGTATATTTATGATCAGATTGACTGGCAATCGTATCCAGTGATCGTGATTGATTTCAATCAGATTTCCCATACGAATGATGAAGTCTTTAGGGAATCACTTTTATCTTTTTTAGATAAAGTGGCTAGTCAGTATCAAATTGAATTGAAAAGCCAATTTATTCGAGAGAAATTTATTGAATTAATTGAAAAAGTTGCAGCAAAAACGCAACAAAAAGTGGTGATTCTCGTCGATGAATATGATAAACCGATTGTTGATCATGTGAATGATCTTGAAAAAGCGACTAAAAACCGTGAAATACTACGAGAGCTTTTCGCGGTGCTTAAATCTTCTGACGCGTTTTTGCGTTTTGTGTTCTTAACGGGGGTATCGAAATTTTCGCGGGTATCGGTTTTTTCTGAATTAAATAATTTACGGGATATCACTTTTTCAAGACAATTCGTTACCTTGCTGGGATATACCCAGGATGAATTGGAAAGGGATTTTGAAGATTATCTGCAAAATCTGGGTAGTATGTTGGAAATGAAAAAAGCCCCGTTATTGGCTAAAATCAAAATTTGGTATAATGGCTATTCGTGGAATGGGAAAGATAAGCTGTATAACCCGTTTTCAATTCTCAATTTATTGGCGGAACAGCGTTTCAGTAACTATTGGTTTGCGACGGGCACGCCAACCTTTTTGATGAATTTAATCAAAAAGACACGACGAGAAGTGACAAGCTTTGAAAACCAAAAAGTCTCGGAAATTGTCTTTGACAGTTATAATCTTGAAAATCTCAATGTTTTTGCTTTGTTACTTCAAACCGGTTATTTAACGGTGGTTAAAATTGAGAGTCAAGAACTCTTTCAGGAATATACCTTAAATTACCCCAATTTAGAGGTGAAACAGGCTTTTATAACCTATCTCTTTGAAATGTTTACAGAAAATGGGTTAGAAGCCATTCAGCCGGCGGCGATCAAATTACATCGTTATTTACGGGAAGAAGACTTAGAAGGTTTTATGAATCTCATCCGTGCCCTGTTTGCGAAAATTCCCTATCCGTTACACATTGAACAAGAGGCTTATTACCATTCCTTGTTTTATATGATTTTGGCGTTAATGGGGGTGGAAATTGATTTGGAGGTTCTTACTGATAAAGGGCGAATTGATGGAGTGCTGGAACTTGAAAAGAAGATTTATTTGATTGAGTTTAAGTATGGTAAAGCCGGTAGCCAAATGGATCATTTAACTGATAAAGCGATTAAGCAAATTGAGCAGAAAAATTATGGTGAACGCTTTTTGAATGAAAAACGTTCGCTCATTTATTTGGGTGTCGGGTTTGCGGGTAAAGAAATTGGGTTTAAAAAAGTGAATTGTTTAAGTGAATAAGAACAAGGGGATAAGGGCTTTGGTGGGTTTGTCTACCCACCCTATGCTTCACTGCCATTAAGTTAAGAATTTTAGGTAGGGTGGGCAACAAAAAGACGTTGCCCACCCTACCAGTCTTAGCGGAAATTTTTTCAGGTCATTAAAGTTTTTATACTCAGTGCGGGAACAAATTTAACTTTTCTCATGAGGCTGGTGTTGCACCAAAAAAACGTTGCCCACCCTACCTAAAAAGTTTAAATTGTGCCCGCGTACAATATAACCAAAATAAAATCTCATGATATCTCATAACAATTTTCGGATCGGTTTTTTTATAGTTCATAATTTTCATCATGCGATGTTGGATCCCATTTATGAAAATCTCAAAAATGATGCGCTTTGCTTGATGACAAATGATTATCAAAAGATGGTTGCTTACCAACCGAATATTATCGTATTGTCTGAGCATCACAATGCGTTTTTTCGTTCTGTATTGCCTGAAACTATTATCGTTCATACAACACATGGTCTTAGCAGTAAAAATTACGCGATTCTTCCTTGGTATGACTTTGAGTGTGTTTCAAGCAACTGGAGGCGTGATTATCATATTAATAAGGAACGATTGCCGCGTCTGGGTTTTTGGGCAACGGGCTTTTCTGCGACGGATACGATGCTCCAAACAAGCACTTGTAAGGATAAACCCGCTATTCTTGAACATAAGGGACCGGGACCAAGCCTGCTTTATGCACCCACATTTACGCCAAAACTCAATGCCATTGAAGTATTGGGCTCAGAATGGATTAAGACATTGCGGCAAAAATGGCCTGAACTTAATATTATCATCAAGCTACATCCACATACTGCGAAGGTAAATCCTGCCTGGGTTGAAATGTATAAACAAGCAGCGAATCGTATTCAAGGTACCTATTTTCTGGAAACAGATGCTAATGTTTACGATTATTTAAAATTCGCTGATATTTTGTTGACGGATGTGTCTTCAGTCATTTCTTTTTATCTCTTTTTCAATCGCCCCATTATTTTAGTTAATAATCCACATCGCTTTGAAAACAAAGTGAGATTTGAGCCAGATGGGTTCATGTGGCAATGGCGTGATATGGGGATAGAAATTGAAAAAGTTCAAGATTTATTGCCTGCAGTTGAACGTTCATTACAGTTCCCAAATGAAAAAGGAGTGAAAAGACTTCTTTATAAGGAAAGAATTTTTGGTGACTTATTGGATGGCAAAGCCTCAAGTAGAATTGCTGAAAAAATACGTGCCTTGATTCAACCAACCCCCGAAGATGAGGAGTGGGTGCAAATTGCTTGGAACAGTATTAGGGCACTTGCACGGCAAAAAAAGCCACAGCCATTGGGGTATGTTAATATTTATGAAACGGCTAAAATCGTTTATAAAATGTGAATGGGGTAACCATTTTTTACTTTCAAACGGGGCAATCCCTTGTGATTGCCTTTTTTGTGATAAAGATGCCTAAAATATTTTGAGAACTTGGAATATGAAAAAAACGATTGTATGTATTTTTGGATGTTGGGACTTACTTCATGTTGGTCATTTAACCATTTTAGAAAGGGCAAAAACATTTGGGGATATTTTAGTAGTCGGTGTATTTACAGATAGCCTTATTGCGTCAAAAGAATATAAGGATCGTCCCCCTATTATTTCGTGTGAAGACAGGTGTCGGATGCTTCAAGCATTAATATGTGTTGATTTGACTGTTATCCTTGAAGAACGTGAATATTTGCCTATTTTAAAAAAATTTGATGTTGATGTTCTTGTCGTTGGTGAAGATTGGGGTAGTTCTAGAGGAAATATTGAATCATTTGAGTATATGAAATTGAATAATAAGCGTTTTATTCAACTTCCATACACCGAAAGGGTTTCAAGCACTAAAATAAAACAGCAAATTATTAACAGTTACAGTTTATGATTATTACAGGTATAAATGGCTTTGGGCGTTTTGGTTTACATTTATTGAAATATTGCTTAGATAGAAGCCATAGCGGAAAAAAGGGGGTGGCTTGATTTATGGTAATAGCAAGCGTAGGGTAAGTCGAGCTTTATAAGAAAATTGAGCCTGAGTCCTTTTTCCGCCATATTTTTAACTGATAACTGATAACTGATAACTGAAAATGAAAAAATTACCCATCGGGATTCAAACGTTCCCCAAAATAATTAAAGATGATTGTGTGTATGTAGATAAAACTTATCACATTGCACAATTAATTCAAAGCGGCGACTATTTTTTTCTATCCCGCCCTCGCCGATTTGGAAAATCTTTGCTGATTTCAACCTTGGCGGAAATCTTTTCCGGTAATCAAGCCCTATTTAAAGGGTTGTATATTTATGATCAGATCGACTGGCAATCGTATCCAGTGATAGTGATTGATTTCAATCAGATTTCCCATACGAATGATGAAGTCTTTAGGGAATCAC
>JAOZSV010000311.1 GCA_029939505.1 Thiotrichaceae bacterium
TGACTGATCGTTTGGGTAAAACGAGTAGTTATACTTTTAATGATAATTTTCAAGTGGTTGAATTGATTGATGAAGCGGGGAATAAAACGACTTATCCTTATGATGATACTGGTAAGCGTACCAGTGTGACTGATGGCAATGGCAATACCACTAGCTATGCTTATGATTCTAATGGTAATTTGCAGACTATTACCGATGCGGCTAATCATCAGACTCATTTGCTGTATGATGGGAATAATAACCTGTTGTCGGTGACGAATGTGTTGGGTAAACAGATTAAATTTGTGTATGAAAACAATCTGTTGCAGAGTATGACTGACCCATTGGATAATGTGACCCACTATACTTATAATAGCGATGGGCAAGTGTTGACTCAAACCCGTCCCAAAGGTGGAGTGACGGCTTATGCGTATGAACAAGGCAAACTGGTTCATCTCACAAAACCGGATGGTGTGGTTTATGTTTTGGGTTACGACGCGGCGGGGCGTTTAACCACTCTCACTGATGTTGATCACAACACGACAACCCTTGCCTACGATGGTGTTGATCGGCTAAACAAAGTGATTAATCCATTAGGGCATGAAGTCAGCATGACTTATGATAGTCGCAACAACCTACTGACTTTCACCGATGCAAATGGTCATGTCACGCACCGCCATTATGATGGTAGTGGCAAGATGGTAAGCCAAATCAATGCGTTAGGTAAAAAAACGCGCTATGAATATGATGGCGAAGACCGTTTAATTCGGGTAATTGATGCTTTAGCGCATGTCACGGAATTGGGTTACGATGCTGCCGGGCGTTTAATTAGCATCACCAATCCATTAGGTGAAACTCAGACACTGGAATACGATGCTGCTGATAACTTGCTCAAGCGTTTTGATGCGTTTGGTAAATCGGTCGTGTCGCTCAACTATGATCCGTTGAACAATCCGACTCAAGTGACGGATGCTTTGAACCAAAGTAGCCGCTTTGAGTATGATGAATTGAGTCGGCTGACAAAAAGCACTGATCCGCTGAATCGGGTAAGCCAATTTGGTTATGACGATTTAAATCGGTTAGTGTCGAGTGTGGATGCGTTGACGGGGGAAAGTTCGCAAGGCTTTGATGCCGATGGTAATAAAGAGAGCCTGATTGATCCCAACGACAATGAAACCCAATTTAACTTTGATTTAAGTGGTCGTTTGGTTCAAGAAACCTTAGCGACGAGTGACAAAGTTAAGTACACCTACAATGCCAAAGACTTGCTGGCACAACTTACCAATGGGCGAGGACAAAAACGCCAATTTGAATACGATGCGATAGGACGACTCACTCGTTGGACTGATCCCGATGGCTCCGTCTCTTATACTTATGACAAGAATGGCAATGTCCTAACTGTCACTGATGCCAATAGCACCATTACCCGCTTCTACGATAAACTCAATCGCGTTACCAAATACACCGATACTCAAGGCAATACCCTACAATACGCCTATGATGAAGTCGGCAACTTGGTCACCTTAACTTATCCCGATGGCAAGCAAGTCCATTATGAATACGATGCTGCGAGTCAATTGATTAAAGTGATTGATTGGGAAAATCGTGTGACGATATATGATTATGATAAAAATGGTCGTTTAATCAGCACCTTGCGTCCCAATGGCACAAAAATGACTCGTATCTATAATGAGGCGGGACAACTGAAGCAGCAGAAGGATATCGTGGTTGCCACTTCTGAAGTGATTAGCCAATTTGATTTCAGCTACGACGCTGCTGGCAACATCGTTAAAGAAGAAACCAGCCCCGAAGTTGATCCAAACATTAATCTGGATATGACCTATCAAGCAGCGAATCGCCTAGCCACCGTTGATGACAAAGTGGTACAATTCGATGCCGATGGTAATATGACAAAAGGGCCTTTGGCGGGTGAATTGACGAACTTTGTGTTTGATTCACGCAATCGGTTAATCCAAGCAGACGAAACGGATTATCGTTATGATGCGGAAAATCAACGGACTAGCGTCAATCAAACGAGCTATGTGGTGAATTCACAACCTGCCCTGAGTCAAGTTCTGGTTAAAGAAGAGAATGGACAAAAAACGTTTTATGTCTATGGCTTGGGCTTGATTGGGCAAGAGTCAAATGGTGAATACCTGAGTTATCACTTTGATTTTCGTGGAAGTACCGTTGCCTTAACTGATGAAAGCAAACAGGTTGTTGAGCGGTTTCAGTATTCTCCTTATGGAACTTTGCTCAGTGGTGATGCTTCCAAAACTCCATTTCTGTTTAATGGTATGTATGGGGTGATGACGGATGAATCTGGTCTTTACTACATGCGAGCTAGGTTTTATAGCCAGGAAATCAGACGGTTCGTTAATCAGGATGTTTTGCTTGGGGATGTTTTTGAAGGGCAAAGCTTGAATCGGTATGTGTATGTCAATGGTGATCCTGTTAAATACAACGATCCGTTTGGTTTAGCACGTTGTGGTCCTGGTTACAAGGCCGTTTCCGATCCGACTCAACCTCATGTCTCGTATTGCGTGAAAGATGGTAGTGATCCTTTTGAAAAAATCTGTGTGACACCAGAATGCTTATTACGAGATGCTGCGAATTGTGGTAATGATGATGGTGCAAGACTTTATGGTGGATTTGGAGGTTTTATAGATTGGCATTTATTATTAGTTGGTTTTAGCACTGAAGAATCTATGATTACCGGATTAGGTGGTAAAACATGTTTATTAAAAACCGATTGTGGCAGTTTAGGGATGGGTCTTTATGGTGGTGGAGGAGCTACTTTCCCGGGTGGAGTAGCGATGGACGATATAGAAGATAGTTTAGCTGGATATTCAGCTGGAATTTCTGGAGACATTGGTATTTGTTGGGCTGCTAAAGGTTTGTCTATAAATGCTGGTTTTAATGATGATGGAATAACATCTGTAGGATCATCGAAGGGTGTAGCACGAACTGGTGTTGGATGTGGTGCAGCCTTAACTATGGATTTTTGCAAAACAACAGTTCAATGGTGTAATAAGTAACTTATGTTACGCAAATTGATTCTATTAATTTTGAAATGGGATAGTCATAAAGGATTAACTCTATATAATAATCAAGTTTATTGTAGGAATAATTCCTTGTGATTATCCAATTAGGAGTATTTAGAAAAATGCTGAATGAATATAAAGGTGTTTTTATAGCTTTTTTGGGTGTTTTTATAGGTTTTCTATCAGTAGGTATAGAATACTATGGAATTATTAAAGTTGCTAGTATAGGTGTATTAATTGGTTTTGCATTAGGTATTTATAGTTATTTTATACAATCAGCTATTATAAATAAAAAATTATCTAAATCGGATGATGACTTGGATGACTAAAAGCCGGGGTTGGTAACTCGTAAGCCGTATATGTTTGATTGATAAATTGTCATTTGTAAGGTGCATAAGCGATAGCGTCATGCACCATTCATATTTGACCACGATTTGATGATTTTTGGTGTATGACGCTTCACTTATACACCCTACGCGAGCTTTTTTTGAAAAGTGCCAGACGGCGTAGAGCCATTGAGGTAGCTGGATATCGTTCCTTTGGGAACGAGGACAGCGGACACAGAGCGGCCAGAGCATAACAGCCTGGCGCGGTGGACCCAAAAATGGCAGGGAAGCCATTTTTGTAAGTAAGTGCTTTGACCCGCGCCAATCCACTTTTTTTATGGTTTTTTTATTTACTTACAGCAAAAACAATATTTTATGCTAAAAATATCATTATTACGTTTACTTTGGAATAACAGTCGTATTGTGTTAATGGCAATTATATTAACGACAACTACTTTCAAATATGTTGAAGCTCGTGATCATCCTGTTCTATTTCCATACTCAACTGGTGGATTAAGTGAGTTAAAAGCATTTGTTAGCAAAATGAAACCACAGTTATTTGTTACTTTTCAAGAAATTGATTTAGGGCGTATTTTAAAGTTGGAAGAGCGTGGTTTAAGAGTTATAGGCATTTTTCAATCAACTGGTTCTGGTATAGAAAGAATTGATGCATATGTATATATATGTGAAATTGGAAGATGTGAACTTTTTTTCTTTTTGGGAACATTTGAAAGTAAAGTTAATATAGAACTCCTGTATGAAACAAGAGAGATAGTATTAAAGTCTAATAAGGGTAATATTATTCTTCGTACATCATTTCCTCATTTAGCATTAACCAAGTAGGATATGTAACTTACTACTACGAATTCGGAATTATTGGGCCGATGGCCCGATGGCAGTGTTTCTTATACTTATGATAAGAATGGCAATGTCCTAACTGTCACTGATGCCAATGGCACCATTACCCGTTTCTACGATAAACTCAATCGCGTCACCAAATACACCGATACTCAGGGCAATACCCTACAATACGCCTATGATGAAGTCGGCAACTTGGTCACCTTAACCTATCCCGACGGCAAGCAAGTCCATTCGAGGCTAAAGTTTTTTGAAGAAAAACTTTAGCCTCGAAATGAATATGATGCTGCGAGTCAATTGGTTAAAACTCGTAAGCCGTATATGTTTGATTGATAAATTGTCATTTGTAGGGTGCATAAGCGATAGCGTCATGCACCATTCATATTTTGACCACGATTTGATGATTTTTGGTGTATGACGCTTCACTTATACACCCTACGCGAGCTATTAATCTCAATGTGATTGTCTTTAGACTTGAATTATTATCAATCATGAATATCAGAAAGCATTTCATGTCTATGCTAGGAAGTCTCGCAGGAACAGTTGGTTGTATTCTGTCATTATATTATCTTTCTTGGTGGCCCCTCATTTTACTTATTTTAATGGTTTTTATTTTGAATTTGATTTTAGCCAGGTAGGCCGATGCACGCAGGCGGCACGATATTTGACTCATGTTCTAATCTATCCGCCCGCGTGCATCGGCATT
>JAOZSV010000012.1 GCA_029939505.1 Thiotrichaceae bacterium
TTTAAGAAATCCGATTTTTGAAAAAAAATCGGATTTCTAAGCTCGAATAGAATCGCTTTGCGTAACATCAGTCATTAAGTTAAAGGGATTAAAAAACGCTAACGACAAGGATTGTCTCAGCGAAGGGATTGATCCAATCCTTTCTTATATATAATCCTTGTAGTTATTGTTTGGTTTCGAGGTTTTTGTTTTTCTTCAAAAAATAAAAACCTCGAAAACGAGAAAACTTGATCACCAAGTGTCAGTATTAGAAATTGGAATCCAACCTCTTGGCTTCACTTGCAAAAGGATTGATGATTTTTAGCGTTTTTTCAACGACTTTCGAGGTAAAAGTTTTTGCGGTAGCAAAAACTTTTACCTCGAAACCATTTTGCATACATATTCTTGGTTCATAAATTTCCTCTCTTGACAATGATTTATCTTCGTTCATCGGCAAAGGAGATTCCATTAATCGATCAATAATGTCAGCGGTTTTAAATTCAATGGTATACATAATATTTATCTCACGCGATGTTTCTCTTGAGGTTTAAGAAATCCGATTTTTTTCAAAAAATCGGATTTCTAAGTTCAAAAAGAAACCCAGTTTTTTCGTAACGACTCAGCCTTGAAATTTATTTCAAGGCTGAGTCGTTACGTTTTTTCAAAAAACTGGGTTCCTTACATCACTAAAACCTGCCATCTCTTGAATCTTCAACTTAAAAAATCCATTTATTATTCCGTTTCACTGCGTTGTAACATTTCTTGAGCATGAGCCAAAGATTGCGAAGTCATTTCCACACCGCCCAACATACGCGCAACCTCTTCAACACGTTCTTGACGACTTAAAGCAACAATATTGGCATGAGTACATTCTTCGCCAAAAGTTTTACTCACCTGTAAATGATGGTTACCTTGACAAGCCACTTGCGCTAAATGTGTGATACATAACACTTGACGTTGTTGCCCTAAATGGTTAAGTAATTGCCCGACAATTTCAGCAATACCTCCCCCAATACCCACATCAACTTCATCAAACACTAAAATGGGTACACCGCTATTTTGTGCCGTAACCACTTGTATTGCCAAACTAATCCGCGATAATTCACCACCAGAGGCGACTTTTTGCAATGGTTTAGGTGCATGACCCACATTCGTCGTGACTAGAAATTCTACAGTATCAGTACCTGTTGCCGCCGGTGGTGCATCTTCATCTGCTACATGAACTGCAATCACCAATTGTCCCCCTGGCATCCCCAACTTGTGCATTTCAGCCGTCATTTTTTCCCCTAATTCCTGCGCGGTTTGAACACGCTGTTGATGCAACGCTTCATTCGCCTCCTCATAAGCGTCCAGGGTATCAATGAGTTCTGCTTCAAGACGGTTCGCATTTTCCTCATAATTTTCCAATTCATCTAATTGCAGAGTCAATTCCTCAAAATGTGCGGGCAAATCAACAAAGCGAACTCGGTGTTTACGGGCAATATCCTGAAGTGCAGTCATCTGTTGTTGAACATCATGCAAACTCGCAGCGTCGATATCCAAATGATGCAGATAATGGCGCAATTCTCCAACGGCTTCCTGTGTTTGAATAATGGCATTCTCTAAAAATGTGATGATACTATCAAGTTTAGCATCATGCTGCTGCACTTCCTCCAAGAGATGACTGGTATTGTGAAGACTAGAAAGCGTTGAACTCGTTTCTTCGTTATCAAGTAATAACAATGCTTCTTGACTATTTTCTAACAACTTTTGTGCATGAGCAAGGCGGCGATATTCGTTTTCCAAATGAGAAAGTGCTTCCGTTGTTAAATCAAACTCTTCAAGCTCTTGTACCTGATAACGTAATAAAGTCATTTTAGCTTCACGATCTTCACCTCCCAAATTATTCAAAGCGGTTTTAAGCGTTTTCCAATGTTCATAAATTTGTGTGACTTCTTCTAAAACGCTCTTATCCTCACTTATTTCATCAAGTAACTTGCGTTGTACATCAGGCTTGAGCAAAGATTGATGAGCATGTTGCCCATGAATATCTATGAGATACTCACCCAATTGACGTAAAGTTTGCACAGAAACATGCTGATCATTGATATAACCTCGCGAGCGTCCATTATGGTTAATCACACGGCGCACTAAACATTCATTACCACTCCCACTCATTAAATCTTTTTCTTGCAACCACGCCACTGCATCAGTAGGTAAAGTAAAAGTCGCATTTACCTGCGCCGTTTCGCAGCCCTGTCGCACAGCATTACTATCTGCTTTTTCACCAAGTACCAAACTAAGGGCATCAATCAAAATAGATTTACCAGCCCCCGTTTCACCCGTGATGATGGTCAATCCGTCATTGATGTGCAGATTTAATTGTTCAACAATCGCAAAATTTTCAATCTGTAAATAATGCAGCACTTTAATTATTATTTCTTAGTTTATATGTGATTTATCGCCTTGTCAGTCATTCAGATGGGTATAAATTGATTTGCTCCAATCCAATTTAGCACGTAAAATCGCAAAATGGTCATGTTTTTCTGGATGAATTAAGCGAATATGTTGGCGTTTCTCAATGATAACACGATCACCTGGTATAAGCGTCTGACATAATACACCATCAGCATTCAATTGAGCTTGCTCTATTCGATCATGAACAATGGTAATTTGTATATGTGAATCACCATCAATAACGAGTGGACGACTGCTAAGAGTATGTGGACAAATGGTAACCAATACTAAAGCATTCAAGGAAGGATATATTAGAGGTCCACCTGCTGAAAGCGCGTAAGCAGTAGAACCCGTTGGTGTTGCCACAACCAAACCATCTGCACGTTGACAATTCACAAAATGTCCATCAATCATCGTTTCAAAAGTCAGCATGTGTGACTGATTTCCCCGATGAATAACAATATCATTTAAAGCATTACAATAAGATAAACACGCTTTATCACGATAAACTTCTGCATAAATTAAAAGACGATCCTCTGAATTGTAAGCACCATTTAAAATTTCACCCAAATATTTTTCCATCTCTTTTGGTGAAATATCGCTTAAAAAACCCAATCGCCCTAAATTAATACCCAACAGGCAGACATCATACTGAGCTAATAAACGCGCCGCTTGTAATAACGTACCATCTCCACCAATCACAATAATCAAATCACAATTCTGCCCTAATGCCTCAGTATTAGCAGCAACATTTATGTTTGTATGAGATAATAAATCTGCACTAGACGCATCAACGAATATATTAAGATGACGTTTAAGTAGAAAACTTATCAAGAGATTTAAACAATCTTTAACTTGAATATCACCGTATTTAGCAATAAGCCCTATATTTTCAAACAGTTCTTCAGTCATCAATTATTACTCATTTCATTGATTGGTGTAACGTTTAGGAACAAGACGTGAAGTCTTATTCGTTTATTTCGTCAATTCGTTGTACTTAACGGTTGAATATTAGTCTTGCGCCAAATTTATGTATTCTAGCAATTATGACACTCAATGTTCAATTTTCTTGTAAATATTTGATTAAAAAAGAAATCTCATTTCAAACAATATAAATATTATTAAAAATCAATAAGTTAAGTATTTTAACACTCAAAAATAGCTCAACGCAAAATCACTTCAATAATTTTTTTGAAAGTCGAAGAAAAACGATTAGCCTCGAAACTTGAACAATGAATGATATGATTTTATAAATCTAATTTATCTGTTATTAAAAAGATGTGAAATTCTCACATTTTATAACCTTTTCAAATTTAAACCAATAAATCAAGTTTTTTTGAGTTGGAATTTTCGTGAGAAAACTTTTGAAAACTCCCTTAAATTTTTGGTGTGACAACATGCTCCATAATGATCATAAGGGTGAACGCGCCCTACACTTATTAAAGGTATTAGTTAATTGCTATATCCGTGATGGGCAACCTGTTGGCTCACGCACACTATCACGCGAAGCTGAACTCAAACTGAGTCCAGCGACTATTCGTAATGTGATGGCTGATCTGGAAGAAATGGGGCTCGTTTGCTCACCACATACGTCAGCAGGGCGTATTCCTACTGTACGCGGCTATCGGCTATTCATTGATAGTTTATTGCAAGTTAAACCCGTTAATCGTGAACAAGAACAACGCCTTCGTCGCCAATTTCGTCAAAAAAACAATGATCGATGTTTATTAGAAAAAACGTCTAACCTACTGTCTGAATTTACCCACTTAGTTGGTGTGGTTATGTTTCCCAAGATTGATTCTAAAGCATTGCGCCATATCGAATTTTTACCTCTCTCCAAAAAACAAGTCCTGGTTATCTTAATCTTTAACGAACAGGATGTCGAAAATCGCATTATACACACCTCTCGCACTTACTCACCTGCCGAATTACAAAATGCAACCAATTATTTAAATAACGCTTTTGTGGGTAAGGATATTAAAACGGTGCGTGAAGATTTGCTCCATGAATTAAAGGAAACAGATAAAAATGGTGATAAAATGATGCAAATAGTCATAGAAATGGCGGAAAAAGCCTTTAATTGCTCTGATTTTAATGAGCGCGATTTTGTAATGACTGGACAAACTAATCTGATGGAAATCGCCGAATTATCCAATGTAGAAAAATTACGTCAATTATTTATCACATTTAACAAAAAATGCGATATTTTGCATTTATTTGATCAAGCACTTAAAGCCAAAAATAGACAGATTTTTATTGGCGAAGAATCAGGCTATGAAGTTTTATGTGATTGCAGTGTCGTCGCCTCACCCTATATTGTCAAAGGTACTGTTATAGGCGTACTCGGTGTGATAGGGCATACACGTATGCCCTATGAACGTATCATCCCCATTGTCGATTTGACGGCAAAATTACTTGGTTCAGCCTTGAACCATCACTAATCTATCCCTATTCATTCCCTGTCAATGTGCATATTAATCTTGAACATCAATATTTCCTCGCCAACGCTTTGGAATTTGGAGTCCATTCGAGGTTTGAGTTTTTTTTTCAAAAAAACTCAAACCTCGAATCCTTTAGATTTGGAATTTTCAAGTTAATATAACAATAGTTCTGACCATTTTTAAAATTGAGAGAGTAATGATTTATAACTCTTTGAAAGTGAAACATTTTCTATATTATAAAAATAAAAATGACATAAGTGACAAAAACGGTCCGAAGTATTGTATAAAAAAATTGACCTAAAAAACGAATGATGAAATCTGTAATTCAGAAGGAGTTTCCATGAAAAGTGACGAATCCCTTAATGAAAAACCTGTATCTCCTGCCAATAAAACGGCTAAAAAAGGGAACGATATTCCCGATGGAGAAATTGACGACGTGTCAGATAATTTTATGGAAGAAGAAATTGAAACATCAACTACAGCATCAACAAGTAAAGCCGAACCCGTAGATATTCCATTAGAATCGACGCAGACGACAGAAAAAACGGCACTCTCAGTAAAGGAGCTAACCCGTCAATTAGCTTCGGTTCAAAAAAAAGCGGATAGCTATTGGGACAGTTTGCTCCGCAAACAAGCTGAAAATGATAACCTACAAAAACGCATGGCTCGTGATTTAGAAAAAGCGCGTAAATACGCCCTTGAAAAATTTGCCATCGAATTACTTGCGGTTAAAGACAGTATGGAATTCGGTATAGATGCGGCAACAAAACCAGGAACGGACTTAAAAGCAATACATGATGGCATGACATTGACTTTAAAAATGCTAACCGACACCATGGCAAAATTTAACATTGTGGAAATTAATCCACAAGATGAAAAATTTAATCCGCAAAAGCATGAAGCCATAATAACGCAAGAAGCAAAACCAAATGTCGAAGCAGGAACCGTATTGCACGTCCATCAAAAAGGTTATCACATCAATGATCGCCTATTACGTCCTGCACGGGTAGTGGTCGCAAAAGCTTCCCCCATTGAAAATAAAGGTTAAAGCCTTATATCACCATTGTCAATGATAAATTGTCAATGATAAATTGTGAATGATGTTTGAGGCTAAAGTTTTTTGAAGAAATTAGCCTCGAACTGACTGAATAACTAATAATAACTGAAAAGGAGAATAAACCAATGAGTAAAATTATTGGGATTGACTTAGGAACAACCAACTCTTGTGTCGCGGTAATGGAAGGTAAAAATAACCGCGTCATTGAAAACAGCGAAGGTACACGCACCACACCATCCATTATTGCTTACACCAACGATGATGAAGTGTTAGTAGGGCAATCTGCTAAACGTCAAGCCGTTACCAACCCAAACAATACCCTGTTCGCGGTGAAACGTCTGATTGGGCGCAAGTTTAAAGACAAGGTGGTACAACGCGATGTCGATATGGTGCCCTATAAAATCGTAGGGGCAGACAATGGTGATGCCTGGGTAGCAGTGAATGACAAAAAAATGGCCCCTCCCGAAATCTCTGCCCGTGTATTGATGAAAATGAAAAAAACGGCAGAGGATTATTTGGGCGAGCAAGTAACAGAAGCCGTTATTACTGTTCCAGCCTACTTCAATGACTCCCAGCGTCAAGCAACAAAAGACGCAGGACGCATCGCAGGCTTAGAAGTCAAACGCATCATCAACGAGCCAACAGCGGCAGCCTTAGCTTATGGCATGGATAAAAAACGCGGTGATGTCAAAATTGTCGTGTATGACTTGGGAGGTGGCACATTTGATATTTCCATTATTGAAATCGCCGAAGTCGATGGCGAACATCAATTTGAAGTGCTATCTACCAATGGTGACACCTTCTTAGGCGGCGAAGACTTCGATATACGCATCATTGACTACTTGGTTGAAGAATTTAAAAAAGACAGTGGGATTAACTTAAAAAATGATCCCTTAGCTTTGCAACGCCTTAAAGAAGCCGCTGAAAAGGCCAAGATTGAACTGTCTTCAAGCCAGCAAACCGACATTAATTTGCCCTACGTCACAGCAGATGCCAGCGGCCCCAAACACCTGAATATTAAATTAAACCGTGCCAAACTCGAAGCCTTAGTAGAAGACCTCATTGAACGTAGCATAGGGCCATGCAAAACCGCGCTAAAAGATGCAAAGTTGTCACCTGAGGACATCAACGAAGTCATCTTAGTCGGTGGGCAAACTCGTATGCCCAAAGTACAAGAAGTCGTTAAAGAATTGTTTGGTAAAGAGGCACGTAAAGATGTCAACCCCGATGAAGCTGTTGCCATCGGTGCAGCCATTCAAGGCGGTGTATTAAGCGGTGAGGTGACAGATGTGTTGTTATTAGATGTCTCCCCACTGTCTCTCGGTATTGAAACCATGGGCGGAGTGATGACCAAGCTCATTGCTAAGAATACCACTATTCCAACAAAACACTCGCAAATCTTCTCTACTGCTGATGACAATCAAACGGCAGTGACAGTACATATATTGCAAGGTGAACGTGATGTCGCAACCGCTAATAAGTCGTTAGAAAAATTTGATTTAGTCGGTATTCCACCCGCACCGCGTGGTGTTCCACAAATCGAAGTGACTTTTGACATTGATGCCAATGGTATTTTGCACGTTTCCGCTAAAGACAAAGCGACGGGCAAAGAACAATCTATTTCCATCAAAGCCTCTAGCGGCTTGTCTGATGATGAAATAGAGAAAATGGTCAATGATGCCGAAGTTCATGCCAGCGAAGATAAGAAGTTCCATGAACTGGTTGAAGCACGTAACAGCGCAGACAATTTGATTCACGCGACGACTAAGTCCTTAAAAGATTTAGATGATAAGGTCAGCGCTGATGACAAAACCAGCGTTGATGCGGCTATTGATGATCTCAAGGAAACACTCAAAAGTGACGACAAAGAAGCCATTGAAGCTAAGACTAAAACCTTAGCTGAAATATCAGGCAAAATTGCACAACAAGCTTATGCACAACAAGCTGAAGGTGACACGCCAGACGGTTTTACAGAAGCCGCGAAATCCGCAGAGAACAAAGCTAAACCTAAAGACAATCAATCAGATGTGGTTGATGCAGAATTTGAAGAAGTTAAAGACGGTAAAAAATGAGTTCGAGGCTAGAGTTTGTCTTCAAAAAACTTTAGCATCGATCACGCAATTTTTTTGAAAGGGCCGTTTCTAAGAATTTATTTATCTGAACGTCTATATATTATAGATTTTCAGAAAATTTCAAAATACAGGTTATTCAATAATGCGAATTAAGAGTTGAAATTCCATTGAAAATGGAGTTCGAGGTTTTCGTTTTTTTTATAAACTAAAACCTCGAAAACGCTTTAGCTTTGTTGCTTTGGAGTACATTCGATTCGAGGTTCAAGTTTTTTCAGTAAAAAAAACTTGAACCTCGAATTGAGTTTTTTGAAGAAAAACTCAAACCTCGAATGCTTTAGCTTTGTTCTCCAATTTTAACTCTTAATTCGTATCAATAAAGGCGCAATGTCGTAAGGCTTTGCGCCTTTTTTCTAATTACAGTGATTACGTGGAAAAAATGGAAAAAAGTGATTATTATCAAATACTTAATGTACAGAAAAACGCCTCAGAAGATGAATTAAAAAAGGCATATCGCCGCATGGCGATGAAATATCATCCAGACAGAAATCCAGACAATAAACAAGCAGAAGAACAATTTAAAGAAATCAAAGAAGCTTATGAAATCTTAAGTGATCCACAAAAAAGAGCGGCTTATGATCAGTTTGGACATGCTGGTGTCGAAGCAGGCGGCGGATTTGGAGGAGGAGGAGGTGGAGGTTTCGGCGGTTTTGGCGATATAGGCGACATTTTTGAAAGCATGTTTGGTGCTGGTGCGAGGGGCGGAGGTCAACGTGTCTATCGGGGAGCGGATTTGCGCTACGACTTGAATTTATCGCTTGAAGAAGTGGTTGCCGGTACAGAAGTGAAGATCCGTGTTCCTACACAAGTCACTTGTCAGACTTGTAATGGAAGTGGTGCCAAGCCTGGTTCTAAACCAAAAAAATGTTCACATTGTGGTGGACAAGGTAAAGTACGCATGAATCAAGGTTTTTTCTCAGTAGAACAAACCTGTCCTAACTGTCGTGGCACCGGAAAGATCATCACGGCTACTTGTCCAAAATGTCATGGCAATGGACGAATCCAAGAACACAAAACGTTATCAGTCAAAATTCCACCAGGGGTCGATAACGATGACAGAATTCGATTGTCCGGTGAAGGTGAAGCAGGCGTTAATGGAGGACCTTCAGGCGATTTATATGTACAAATTAATGTTCGCCCACATCCGATATTTACTCGTGAAGAAAATCATTTATTTTGTGAAGTGCCAATTAGTATCGTTACAGCAGCTTTAGGCGGAGAATTAGAAGCACCTACACTTAATGGTCGTGTGATACTGAAAATTCCCTCAGAAACACAAACGGGCAAAGTCTTTCGCATTCGTGGTAAAGGTGTTAAACCAGTGCGTGGTGGTTTAGCAGGTGATTTACACTGTCGCGTTATCGTTGAAACGCCAGTTAAGCTGACTCCTCAACAAAAAGAACTGCTTAGAGAGCTTGAGAAAGGGATGCACAAGCGTCACAGCCCCAAACAAACTTCTTGGTTAGATGGGGTCAAAAAATTTTTTGAGGATATGAAGTCTTAACAAAACCTGACAGGTTTAATCGAATTTGAATCTCTTAAACTTGCCAGAAAACCTGACAGGTTTAATCGAATTTGAATCTCTTAAACTCGCCAGAAAACCTGTCAGGTTTAATCGAATTTGAATCTCTTATTACATGACTATCGGCTAAATTAGAAATTGGTAAAATTAAATGCGAATCACACAATTTTAAACACATAAATTGCACTACTTGGATAAAAAATCAAACCTTTTCGCATTTAATTTCCTCTAATTTAAATTTAGCCGATAGTCATGTATTAGGAAATATACATAATGATCACTAAGATAGCAATTCTATTGACAACTATTGACATGTCCACGTCATGAGTGCGAGGCAAAAGTGTGAATAAGGGAGCTATCTTCCCATTATCTCCTCGCCTAATGGAAGCTTGGAGTTACTTTTGGCTTGAACCCATTTTTTTTAACGTGGAAGGCTTTTCGAGGTTAAAGTTTTTTCTTCAAAAAAACTTTAACCTCGAAACCACTTTCAAGCTGGCTTCTATGATACTTTGCATTTTTCTAAATGTCAAGTTTTTAGATCAAAAGTCAAATAAATGTTTTCGAGGTTCAAGTTTTTTTTAATTAAAAAAACTTGAACCTCGAAAGTTATCAATAATTTTGTGTACTATGATTTATTTAAGAAACTTTAAAGCCCCATTTTCTAGTGTAGAGCAAGCTAAAAATGAATTAGAATATTTTATCAATACCTGTATGAAAGCCAATAGCCTTGGTTTTAAAATGCTCCATTTGCATCAAAATATTGGAAAGGATTTTTATCAATTGCAAATCGCACCCAATTATACGATGTGCCAATGGTTACAAAGTTCAGGTATAAAAAAAGAATTAAAAAGCCGTTTCCGAAGCATTACCACTCGAACACCCCTAATAAATGATGAAGAGCCAATTGCCAAAGAACGAAATACTCTCTCTGAGTTTAAAATCAGGGTAGATGATGAAATCAAAATGGCTGATGGATTAGGGGCTGCGTATTTATTAGGAACGCTCTGTGTCAGCTTTTTATCCCATGATTTATGGGGTACTGATGAGATAAATAATATTAAACATTGGTATTTGACAGAAGCAGGTAATGAGATCACAGAAATAATTGCAGTTAAACATGCCTCAAAACCAGCGCATTTAGCGAAACATCAAGCTTGGTTTGAACAGAAAAAGCGGGAAAGTCTCCAAAAAAGCCGAGATTTATGGGAGCGAAGAGAAGAATTTTTTCCTCATTTGGTTTTATGTGGTTTCGAGGCTAACGTTTTTTTAAAGAAAAAACGTTAGCCTCGAAAGTTGAAAAACAATTAACAGGATTGGGTATTCAATCGAAATTTTTTGACCAAATTATTGAAAAACTCAAACGCTTGAATGAATATGCAAATAATTGGCAAGAAGGTTCTTATGATGATCATGCTGCAAAGCAATATGGATTAAATGTGAGTGGCGAATCAGATAGTACTCTTAACAAATATGGTAGGCAGCGTAAATTCAGATTACCTAATAGAAAAAAGGCATTGTTTAATAAACATATCAAAACCGGTGATTTACGTTTTCATTTTTATCCAGATGAGGAAAGCAAAACGATTTATGTGGGATATATTGGAAAACACCTGCCTACATAAATTCAAAGTAAAAAAAATATCCAAATTAAGGAGTTCTTATTCTTATGATAAAAACAAATATTGCCATTGCCGGCGCAGCCGGCAGAATGGGGCGCAGACTAATTGAAGCCTGCACTAATGAAACCAATACCACTTTAACGGTTGCCTTTGAACGCACTGATAGTACGCTTATTGGTAGCGATGCTGGCGAATTAGCGGGGATAAATCGGCTTGATGTTTCTATATTAGATGATTTAGAAGCCGTTATCAATAATTTCGACGTACTCATTGATTTCACTGCACCAGAAGCCACTCTAAAACATTTAGCAGCTTGTCGTGCCGCTCATAAACGCATGGTTATTGGTACAACAGGTATTTCACCTTCACAGCGCAAGATAATTGAAGAAGCGGCTCAAGATATTGCCATTATTTTCGCGCCTAATATGAGCGTTGGCGTTAATCTCACTTTCAAACTGTTAGAAATGGCGGCTAAAGTACTGGGTGATCATGTTGATATTGAAGTGATTGAAGCCCACCATCGCCATAAGGCGGACGCGCCATCGGGAACTGCTCTTCGTATGGGAGAAATTGTCGCTGAGACTTTGGGGCGCGATTTATCAGAATGTGCCGTTTATGGGCGGCAGGGCAAAACAGGGGAACGTGATCCTCGTACTATTGGCTTTGAAACCATTCGCGCTGGAGATATTGTCGGTGAACATACGGTTATGTTTGCTGATGTGGGAGAACGGATCGAAATTACTCATAAAGCGTCAAGTCGTATGACTTTTGCTAACGGCGCAATACGAGCAGCCCAGTGGATTATGCAAAAGGAAAATGGCTTGTTTGATATGCAAGATGTGCTAGGGTTGCGCTAACTAAACAACTTTGTATAAATTATTTTGAATTCGAGGTTTGAGTTTTTGCACGCAGAAACTCAAACCTCGAATTGATTTCAAGGCTCTTTTATCAGCCATATTTCAGGATGATTTCTGCTTTTATTTGGTAGGGTGTGTAGGAATTATAGTCTTCTATTTATCGCATTTACAGTGCGGCAAAAGTTTAAGAAGGCGATAAATAAGACGATAAGTGGCACATTATTAAAAGAATTACAATCTAACCATGAACCGCAAAAAACTCAAACTTTATTCTATACTTTCTCAGCTTCCGTTCTTACGAAATAGCTACACTTTTAAAATCATAATTATTGTATTTATGGGTTGTCTCATCCCATTGCTCACATTAATCGTCTATTTGACAGTAAGTTCATCGTTGAGTATTGATGGCAACCTTAATTTTCTTGTTGTGGTATTAATTGCTACATTGGTTGGGATGGTCAGCATTCTATTATTATTATATTGGCTACTCTATCCAATTACATTAACTTCAACAACACTCCATAAATATCTCAATGAAGAAGAAAACCCTTCACTTCCTGCGGGATTTCAGGATACCGTTGGTCAATTAATGACAGATGTTCAATATACGGTTGAAAAACTTAATTTACTCAATCAGTCGTTAAAATCTTCTCCCGCAATCGATCCATTAACGGGCATACTCAACCGTTCAGCGAGTAAAAAACGTTTGCGTCAAGAAATGGCGCGTACTCGTCGTGAAAATAAGCAAATGCTAATTGCTTTGTTCAAAATTGAGCAATTTAAAAAAATCAACGAGCAATTTGGATATCGTATTGGTGATACTTGCTTAATACAAGTTGTTGATATTCTTTCCAAAAGTATTCGCGAAGGGGATTGGTTAGCGCGTTGGAAAGAGGATGAATTTCTCGTGGTGTTGTGGGATTTTCATGATATAAGCCCTATAAAAGTCTTAAAGCGAATTCAGCAACCAATAAAAATACCTATAGAAAAGCCATTGCAAATCACTTTAAGTATTGGTGCATCTGAGTATAAGGGGAATATTAATGTAGATATAAAAATCGAATTGGAAAGACTGATCATTCTCCTTGAAGAAGCTTTGTCTGAAGTTAAACAGAATGGTATAAATATCGTCTCTGTGAATGGTTAAATATTAATTAAATCAATACTTTAAAGATAAATATTAGAGAATATAGCCTCTTGCAAAACTCGTTTTTTCGAGTTGAGATTAAGAAATCCGATTTTTTTCAAAAATCGGATTTCTTAAACATCGTGCGTTTCGAGCTTATAGGAAAATCTTATGTTTGAACTCTGGGAATGGAATGGTTTTTTTTTAGGCGACATTATATTAGCTGTATTTATTTTTATTGTTGCCATTTTGCTCCGTCAATGGTTTGCCCGTCTTGTGTTAAAACAGTTGGAGAAATTGACAACCAAAACGGTGCTTGATGACGAAATATTTGCTGCCCTTGAACCACCCCTTAAATTTGTTTTTGTTGTGATAGGTTTTTATTTGGCAATCCTTCTGTTGAATTTACCCACAAATATTGAGGGAATATTAACGCAGTTCGTTCGCAGTTTGCTTATGTTCAGCCTATTTTGGGGACTTTATTATAGTGTTGAACTTCTTAGTTTTATTTTTGATAAACTGACTGCCACAACTTATGGCGTACCATTAAATGGGTTCAAAAGTCTTCTGACTGATAGTGCGCAATTAACTGAAGGGATAAAGAGTATTTTTGTTAAAGGCTCGAAAATCCTTATCGTGCTGATAGGTTTAATGGCATTCTTAAATGAATGGGATATTAATATCATAGCACTTTTAGCGAGCTTAGGCATAGCAGGTATAGCTGTTGTATTGGCGGCGAAAGAGACGATTTCTAACAGCCTTAGCTCTTTGATGATTATTTTTGATAAACCATTTAAGCAGGGCGATTGGATTATGACTTCCGATGTTGAGGGTATGGTGGAGGAAATAGGCACGCGAACGACAAAAATTCGCACTTCTTCTGAAGCCGTCGTCACGATTCCTAACGCGATGTTGAGCAATTCAGCGATCACTAATTGGAGCAAAATTACCCATAAACGCATTAAAATGCGTATTAGCTTAGAAACTTGTACTCGTCGCGAACAAATTACACGTATTATACAACGTATCAGGGACTATTTGCAAAATCATCCCGATATTGAAACTGATCCTTCTAAAGTAACCACACTGGTTCACCTATTTGAATTTAATTCAAACTCCATTGATATTTTATTAGACTATTTCACCAAAACAACTATTTTGCAAGAATGGATGCGTATCCGTGAAGAGAATATGTTTGAATTTATGAGGATTGTCGAAGAAAATGGTGCAAATTTTGCATTCAAAAATCAACAAGTCTATATGGAAAAACGATATGATGAATTTCCTAAGACATAACTTGATTTTTTATTTCCCTTTTCACTGATGACATAAATCGGGATGAGCTTAATCTTAATCCTTTCTGACAATATTCGAGTCGAGGCTAACGTTTTTTTGACAACCTTAGCCGCGACTCGAATTGAGTTCACCTCGTGAATGATTCATTTTGTCGTTTCACAGGCATTTAGAAACCAAATTAATGATATTTTGTAACTACTCCGCCTTGAAATTAATTATTTCACCCCACACCTCGTTCCCAAGCTGGAGATATCATCGTTAGTTATAAGTATTTAAGTAATTGATTTTATTTGTTTTTTCGTAGGGTGGGTAGAAACGAAGTGGCACCAATCCACCAAAATTGTGGGTTTCGTTTCACTCTACCCACCCTACTTTTGACGATTTTTAACTTATGTATAACGATGAGAGCTGGAACTTGGGTATGCTTTCACCTACTATAATTAAATTAGCTGGCTTTAGCCTGCTTTTCGAGGTTTTAGTTTTTTTTTCAAAAAAACTAAAACCTCTTCGAGGCTAAAGTTTTTTCTTTAAAAAAACTTTAGCCTCGAAAGCTGTCAGCCTTGAAATTGATTTCAAGACTGAGTAGTTACGATTAATATTTAAAATTAAGATTAAGCTATCTTGATAAGTGTTATCTTTTGAGAATAAAAAAATGAACACTAACAAATTCAAATTTTATTCCGCACTTTCTCGGCTACCTCTGTTTCGGAAAAGTTATGCCATTAAAATTATGATGGCCGCTTTTATTGGCATTCTTATACCTTTATTCATCTTAATTGTTTATATTATGGTGAATTCGACGTTAGATTTAAGTTATAACTTCAATCTCATCATCGTCGTTTTAGTTGCAACATTGCTTGGAATAATAGTAACCCTCTCCTTATTATATATGCTACTCTCCCCTATTCAATCCATATCAACTGGACTACAGCAGTATATTAATGAAGAAAAAAAACCGACATTTCCAATAGGTTTCGAGGATTCAGTTGGTCAATTGATGACTTATGTTCAACATACAATTGAGAAAATAGATTTACTGAATTCGCCTAAACCCGCTGCCATGATAGATATATTGACTGGACTTCCAAATCGTCAGGCGGGCGAAAAATTTCTGCGCCAAGATATAGCTCGTGCCTGTCGCGAACAAAATCAAATGCTAATTATCTTATTTGAGCTTCAACTGAAAAATATCAATGAGCAGTTTGGACATCCTGTGGGCGATGTTTGCTTAACACAGATTACAGATACACTTTCCCAAAGTATCCGCGAAGGTGATTGGTTAGTGCGTTGGAGTAGCAATCAGTTTATGATGGTATTATGGAACTTTAACCATGCAAAGCCTGTTACTGTCTTAGAACGTATTCAGCAACATTCAATCAAAACGCCAATGGGAGAATTGTTGCAACTCAATTTAAGCATTGGTGCTTATAGATATAAAGGTAATCCTGACTCAGATACCGAAAGTCACTTTGAAAATCTACTTATTTGTGTTAATCAGGCATTGTCTCAAACAAAACATGATGGCGGTATTATACTTATCGAAGAAACATAATGCGAATTAAGAGTTAAATGGAGTCCAACGCTTTGGCTTTGTCAAATGGAGTACATTCGATTCGAGGTTCAAGTTTTTTTACCGAAAAAACTTGAACCTCGAATTGAGTTTTTTGAAAAAAAACTCAAACCTCGAATGCTTTAGCTTTGTAAATTCGTCCAAAAAACGCCCAAATCTAAAGGTTTGGACTCCAAAAAACGCCCAAAGCTGAAGCGTTGGACTCCAAAATCTCTATCTAAAGCTGAAGCATTCGAGAGTCGAGGTTAGAGTTTTTTAAGAAAAAACTTAAACCTCTACTTGAGTTTTTCTTGAAAAAACTCAAACCTCGAATGAATTCCAAAATTTCCAAAAATGTAAAAGGAATCAATATGATAAACCAAGCTCGCCGCAGTAATCGGAGAGTTTATTCAGCCAAGAAGAAGCCAATAAAGCATGGATTACGCGAGATTGTACTCATCTTTTTTTGCTTTATCGCATTATACCTATCTGTCTCATTGCTCACTTATTATGGTGGCGATCCAGGCTTGTCACACAGTGGCCCTGTAGAAGAGGTTAAAAATAAGGGTGGCATTGTTGGAGCCTTATTTGCCGATCTCTTTATCCACCTATTTGGTTATTTCGCCTACTTATTTCCCATCATGGTTGGGTATGTGGGTTGGCTCATTTATCAAGGCCGCCATCACGATATTTTGGCAGAACCCAAAAGTTTAATCATACCTGGCATAGGCTTTGTTTTCACTTTGAGTGCGGGTTGTGGTTTAGCCATCGTGCATTTTATGGCAGAAAGCGCATTACTACCTAGCCATGCTGGCGGCATTTTGGGGACATGGCTAGGCAATGGTTTAGTCATGATGGTCGATAGGTTAGGTGCAACTCTCATCTTATTAGCTGTATTTTTCACAGGTGTCACTTTACTGACAGGGCTATCATGGCTGAAATTGATGGACACCTTGGGTTATCACGCCTTGACTCATTGGCTGCCTGTGACTGAAAAATATATGAATAGGCAATTTTTACCTTGGTTTACGGCACATACGAAAAGTTGGTCAAAATTCACTAAAAACGGGTTAGGAATACTGCTTCTGAAATTACAACAATGGGTCAAAACACTCTATAGGCGTTGGAAAAACCGGGTTGCTGAATGGCGGCAAGAACGTGAAATGTATGATAGAGACGATATCTATGAGGATGAATATGAGGACGAATATATTATTGAAGAAAAGCCCTCACAGGATAAGAGTGCATCTCATCACTCACAAGTCACGCCAATCGCTGCTCAACCTTCCAAAACATTTAAAATAACGCCTAAAATAACGCCGCAAGAATCATTCCTTTTGCCAGCATTAAACTTGTTAAATCCTGTTCCTCGCGTGGCAAATTCGCTCAAAGTTCAAATGTTGCCACAACGAATAATTGATGCTTTTGCGGCATTAAAGGTTAAAGTAGAAATGAATGCCGTTCATCAAGGACCCGTTTTAACTCGCTTTGACATTCATACGATCACTCCTATCAGTACAGAGCATCTTGATGAACTTGGTCGAGTTCTCGCAAAATATTTAAGTGTAGAACATGTACATGTTGTAGAAACTCAACCAGAGATGCTTGCTATTGAAATGCCCCATTTTAAACGCCAAACGGTTTATTTAAGCGAACTACTCAATAGCCCCGAATATCAAGAAAATTCTTCATCATTGGCTGTGGCATTAGGTCAAGATGTTAATGGACAAGCTGTCATTGTCGATTTAACCCGTATTCCACATATTTTAATGGCAGGCAGCCATATTTCAGAAAAAACCGTCGCCATCAATACGTTGATTTTAAGTTTATTGTATAAATCAACACCTAGTGTGGTGCGTTTTTTGTTGATAGATAGCATAAGCCAAGAATTATCAGTTTATACAGACTTACCCCATTTATTAATGCCTGTGATTACTGATATGGCGCAAACACCACGGGCTTTACAATGGTGTGTTCAAGAAATGGAACGTCGTTATCGCCTAATGGCACAAATGGGGGTCCGCAATATTGAGGATTATAATCAAGCACTGTTGCTCCAAGAAGACGAACTGTCAGAAGGAGCGGCACATAGTAGCCTGTTTTATATTGTGGTGTTTATCAATGAAATAGCGGAATTGATGACAAAAAAAACCGAAAAAAAAGCAGAACAATCACTCACCCACTTAACCCAAAAAGCCCGTGCTGCGGGTATCCATATTGTTTTAGCCACGCAGCATCTCACAGTCAATGTCATTACCGGTTTGATTAAAGCCAATATTCCTACTCGCATGGCATTTCAAGTTAATAATCAAAGTGAATCGCGTACTATTTTGGGTCAAATGGGTGCTGAAAAATTGCTTGGCCAAGGAGATATGTTATATCTAACGGCAGGAACTGGCAAACCGGTTCGTGTTCATGGTAGCTTTGTCTCCGATGAAGAAGTACAAAAGCTGGTTACGAATTTAAAATCTCGTGCAAAACCTGATTATATTGACTTAAAAAATTAACAAGCGAATTAAAGAGAATGGACACATATAAAACCGCCTTTGCCAAAGGTTTTGACAAAACAATTCAGGCACTGATTAAAAAAACACAAAACCTATATTTAATTGACGACATTCCTTGGGTAGTGGGTTATAGTGGTGGAAAAGACTCAACAGCCGCTTTACAACTGGTTTGGTATGCCATTTCTCAATTGCCCAAAAAAAAGCGTTTCAAGCCTGTTTATGTGATTAGTACAGATACATTGGTTGAAAATCCAATCGTTGCCTTATGGGTACATTATTCTTTAAAAGAAATGAAAAAAGCCGCGGTTGAACAAGATTTACCGATAACCTCACATCGTCTGACTCCAGAAGTGCCTGATCGATTTTGGGTTAATCTCATCGGGCGCGGATATCCCGCCCCGCGCCCTAAATTTCGCTGGTGTACCAGTCGTCTTAAAATAAATCCCTCTAATCATTTTATCAACAATATGATTCGGCAAAACGGGCAAGTTATTTTGATTCTCGGAACCCGCAAGGCGGAAAGCTCAGTACGTGCGGCTAATATGAAAAAACATGAGAAAAGCAGTACCCGTGAGCAATTATCGACTAATGCCAGTTTACCGAATAGTTGGATTTATACCCCCTTGGCAGATTGGACAAACGATGATGTTTGGTACTATATCACACAAGTCAAAAACCCTTGGAACTATGACAATAAAGCACTCCTGGATATGTACCGAGGCGCGACCGCAGATGGCGAATGTCCCTTAGTGGTTGATACCAGTAGCCCTAGCTGTGGTGATAGTCGTTTTGGTTGTTATGTTTGCACGATGGTTGAACAAGATAAATCTATGCAAGCAATGATTCAAAATGATGATGAGAAAAGATGGATGCTTCCAATGATGGAACTTCGCAATCGCTGGCTTAATATAAAAACGGATCGCAAAAATCGTGATTTTCGCAGGATGAACGGTGCTTTAAAGGTTATCAGTGGACGATTGGTGCATGGACCTTATAAACAGGCCTATCGTGAAAAATTATTAGCCGCATTATTGGAAGCACAAGAAGCGGTTCAAAAAAATGGTCCGCCAGAAGTCAAGGAACTGGAATTGATTACCCATGATGATTTGGAAGAAATCCGTCGTCTTTGGGTGATGGAAAAACATGAGATTGAAGATAATTTACCCAAAATTTATCAGCGTATTATGGGTAAAACTTATCAGGGCAAACGCCTTAATGAGCATCAAATTTTTCAGCCAGAAGACATCGCGCTTTTAAAAGACTTATGTCAACAAGAAGGGGACGATGAAAAAATTCATTTTCAACTGATCCGTGAACTGTTACATATCGAACAACAACACCGTACTATGGCTCGCCGCGCTGGGCTTTATGATGCCCTGGATCATGCTCTTGAACGTAACGTTTTTATCAATGCTTCTGATGCTGAAGAATTTGCATTGAGGCGTGAATCTGCAAAAGCAAAGGCGCGAGGTGAAAACGTGCCTGTGTCCAATTTACCGCTTTTTAAAAAGTAATTCGAGGTTTTAGTTTTTCTTCAAAAAACTAAAACCTCGAATTGGTGTTTTTTGGGGATTCCTTGGATAAGAAATGCGAATTACGCAATCATGTAGAGGGGTACTTATGAACTTATCAAAGATTTATCAAGATTGGCGAGATAATACTTTACAAGAAGGACGAAAAGAAGGACGAAAAGAAGGACGTTTAGAGGAACGGAGTGTTTTTGTGAAAAACTTACTCTTGTTTCGATTTGGTACGATTGATGATGCATTGTCACAGATCATTAAACCGTTGCTCCAATTACCACCCCAGGATTCATCACGTTTGCTTTTGCAATCCTCTCGTGAAGAACTGTTGGCGAAGTTGAGTTAGGTTAGTTAACGTAGGGGGCGGTCCAAAGCCATTAAGTTAAGCCTTGGATTCCAATTTAACTTGTTCTTCAAAAAACTTAAACTTCAAGGTTTAAGAAATCCGATTTTTGAAAAAAAATCGGATTTCTTAATCTAAACTCGAAAAAGCGAGTTTTGCAAGAGGACAGCTTAAAAGCACTCACCTTCTTAAAAAATGTTTACCCTTTCCGGCAATTGTGCATACCAAAGCAATGCCCAATCATATCCTTCCAAATCACTGCGATTAAGCATTCCTGTCGATAAATCAGTCAGCACGCCCGCTTTTTCACCCTCGACGGGCAGCGCGTAACTACGAATCATCTGTAACGTCTTACAAGCGTTAACTATGTCAGTGTTCAATGGCGTTAGGCTGACTTGGAGTGGTAGCGCATTTTCATTGGGCGGGTGAAATAAATGAATGCCCTCTTCACCCTGTAATAGGGTATGTAAACGTGGTCCTTTTATTTGTAAATAGCGGTTGCCCGGTGATGGTGGTAGGCGCGTCGTTTCTAGCCCAAGATAGGCGAGTGTTTTTTCGTAAGCAGTTAAAAGATAATCTAACTCTTTCTTGCCGCTGCCATGGACTCGTGAATGCAGCGTTAATGTCAATACCTCTAACTGGTTTAATTCTATCCCTTGACAGAAGAAGCCTAAAAATGTCACATTCATTAATAAATTCAACCAGTTACCTTGAGATTCACGAATCAGTTTGGGAGCAACGACATACATTTCTTCTAAATAATCACGAATGTCTTGATGGGCATAAAAATCGGCACTGTTAATACAGTGTTCTTTAGTCCAACTGAAAGAAAAACGCGCTGGTGCTCCTTCTGCTGTGAAACGAATTTCTATTGGATCACGCGCCGTTTCCATCGCCCAAAGCATTTCATCTAATTGCTCTTTGATTTCAAATAGGGACTCTTGCATTGTCAAGAGTAACCGCATTTCGTCGGAGGCATCGCTCAGTTCATCCCCCTTTCGCTTGGCATAAAGCCGCTCTCTTAATTCAGAAACAAATTCAAACAGTTGTTTCACATTTTCCAATGAAGCATCTTGAACTGTGAGAACATGGTCTTTTTTTTGTGCAGGGCATAAGGCTGTAATGTGGGGCTGAAGATGTTCGTTGTTCCAGTCAATATCTAAGATAATAGGTTGCTTCGCACTTAAACCGATGAGCTGCGTTGCGGCTAATGCCGTTAAGTCGCGTTCAATCGCCCGTTTGAGGGCGCGTCCCCCTAAGATCGCATCAAATCCACGCTGTGCGACAGAAAGCAGTGCCTTTTCTGAGATATTAAGAATTGTCGTGCGACGCACAAAGCCATCTCGTTGTAATAAATTGCTGAGTTGTTGGCGGGTGATGGTAATGGCATCTTGTAATTCTAAGGATTTAAACACCACCATGCGATCAATACGATTTAATAATTCTGGACGAAAAAAGTCTTCGACGGCGGCACGATAGCTACTGGCTTGATTTTTCGCGTCTCTTTCGACAAATCCAAATTTTTGACTGACTTGTTCTGCCCCTAAATTGGAAGTCAGAATAATAATGGTATTGGTAAAATCGGTCGTGCGCCCCAAAGCGTCTGTGAGCCGTCCTTCTCCCAAGACTTGTAAGAGTAAATCATGGATGGCTTGATGCGCCTTTTCAATTTCATCTAATAGCAAGATACAAAAAGGGCGATGACGAACTTGTGTCGTTAAGAGGCCATCCGGTCGTCTCCAATCGCCAATTAATCGCCCAATATCGGCTTCGGTGACAAATTCATTCATATCTAGCCGTATCAATTGCGATTCATCGGTGAATAAATAACGGGTTAATACTTTAGCGGCTTGTGTTTTACCAACACCGGTAGGACCAATAAAAAGTAGGGTTGCCATCGGCTTTTTAGGGTCTTGCAGCCCTGCTTTGATGGTTTGTATCACATTAACCAAGCAATTGACCGCTTCCGGTTGACCAATCAGTTGAGCGGCGATGCTTTGTTGAACTGAATCGAAACGTAATGTTTTTTGGCGATCAAGTAAATCAATCTTCATCAGACTGATTTCGCTAACCGCCGCTTCAACTTGTGCGATGCCGACGGTACCATGACTATGTTTAGCCGCCAAACGTTCAAGAAAACTGACCACATTACCCGGCATCGCTGTACTTCGTAGCAAAGAGTGGGTCAAAGCAAAGACACGTTCTATCGCTTCATTATCAATTTCGCATTCCTGTTCTTGTTCTAAACGTGCCCGTTCTAATAATGCGATATGTGCCGTTTCAGCCATATTTGACTCATTCAGACGGAACACTTGACATAAATCGGCAAAACGGCGATCCGTTTCCATGACAATATTCCACTCTTCAGGACTGGCTTCGGCAATAAATGTCAACGCCCGTTCTTCTAAATAAGGCTTTAGCACATCACCGAGCGTTAGCGAATTTTGAGCACTTTTACCTATACGGAATAGGGCGACTAGATTGTCAATAAATAAGCGTGGACGAGCGTAGGCTGGCGTTTTTGGTTGGATGATATATTCCAAAATAGATTCAAAGCGTCGTTGCCACATACCCACAATGCTCATGCCAGCAATCACGCGATTAGGATCAATATGCCATAAGGTGGCGACTTTGGATTTGGGTTGACTCTCTTGTGCCTTAATATAACGGTAAAATGTTTCATGTAGCAACGTCGTGCGTCCACAACCCGGTGGTCCTACAATGATTACCGCTGTCATTGTTGAACCAAAAATGAGTTTGCTGAAGTTTTCAACTTGTTCTTCGCGCAGCGAAGCGCGTTTTAGACGGCTTGGATAATTATCGCGTAAATTGGTTCCCACACGCGCAATTTCTGTTGCTCCCGAAAAATGTTTTTGTGAACCTGATAAAGAAGCAAATAATCCTTCCATATCTTGTTCAAACGGAAATTTTGCGCGTTTAACATTGACTTGCAGTGAAACGGTTGTGACAAATTCTCCACCGTTAGCATAGTAGTCATCAACATAAAAATCGACGTTTTTTCGCCGATTCTGCAATTGATCATGTACAATCGTCGTCAATTGTTCAGTTAAACGACCATGTTGAATAACGTCTTTGCTCACAATGGCAAAAACATTATCAAAACTGGGCAAACATAAGATTTGATGATCTTTAAGGGAAAAACGCACGACGGCAAAGTCGCCAAAAATCATGTGGGGGCCAAGGGAAAAGCAAAGCCTTTTTAATTCAAACTTGAGGTTAGGATTAAAAGCGAACCATAACAGTTCTTCAATGGTTTCACGTTTCGTTTCAAAGGTACGAAAGAGTCGGCGCACATCTCTTGTGAGTAAATCCACCGCGTCACGAAAACGTTTAGCGGTACGGTTCGGATTTTCTAAAAATAAGGGACGTAAGTGATATCCTTCCTTTGAAGGTGTGACGATAACGGGAAATTCTAAAGGGATTGTGGGCATGAAAGTGGGCGGTGCATAAAAAATGAATAGTTATTCTGATTGCGGTTATAAACTTTAGGATAATGAGTACAAAAAATTAAAAAAACACGAATAGTTAGTGGAGTTGTATTAAAGTTCCACCGATTTCATCGGTGGCTATTCACATTTCACCCCGTTGGGGTTAGTTTTAACCCAGAATGGGTTAAACATGAATAGCCACCGATGAAATCGGTGGAATTGAGGTGGTATTTGAATTGGAAGAACCCTGCGTCACATCAGTTAAAGAAATCCGATTTTTTGAAAAAATCGGATTTCTAGTTTTAGCCATTTTTTTGTCCTCAACGCAGTTCCACTTCGACTTCTAATGAATCTCTTAAAGATTCAAGATCATAAGGCATAATACTAATAGCTTCATCTGGGTTATTATCCAAAATGATGGCTAATTTGACGGGTAATAATAATTGACTGATTGATTCATCACTGTTCTTCCACAATCTTAATTTCTTCGTCTGTCAATCCGTAGAGTTGATAGACGAGTTGATCTATTTGTGCTTCTAGGGCGGAGGTTTCAGCGGTGGGGTTGGTGCGTTTGGTGGTTAGGATTTTGTCAACCAAAGTGATGAAAGGTTGTTCTTGAGTTTTGGAAATTTTGGGAATAGGTAAATTTTCCAAAAAAGCTTTTTTATACCGATATTTTCCTACTAATTCACCACCAGCGTAAAATTTCTTAAAAAGATAGGTGATAAATTTTGAATTAAGTAAAGATATTAGATATTTTAAACTTTCTCCAGTTATGAAAAAGAGGGTGGCTTCAGGATAAAATTTCTCTGTATCATAGTGAAACTGAGGTTCACTTACTATTTCAGAAAAAATGATTTTTTGTTTTTCTAATTCATTTAAATAAGCACAATTCCTAAGATTTGTCCAATCTTCTCCTTGATCGGCTCTCAATTGAGCTTTCTCTTGAAATTGAGTAAGATACTGATAAATAATGGGATAATTTTTTTTCACCTCTATTCTTTTTATAGCTTGTTTTTTCAAGCCATTGTGTGAATTAATTATCCATAAACCATAAAAATGACAATAATACCTTCTTACCTCCCTACCTCTTAAAATGGGTTTAATGATTTCAGCATTTTTCCCATCTTCTGCTATCAATTTATCTTTGATTTCACTGTTAATAATGAAAGCTTCATTGCAACCTGTAAGAATTCCTCTGTAAAATGCAATATTCCATTTTTTAAGTGGTGTTCCTATTTGTTCAGCTTTTTCTTTAATACTTAATTCGATATGAGGAACAATTGCCCAAATATCAGATGATAAGTGATTTGCAATGATCTTATTTTTTTCAAAATACTCAACGATAGATATCTCGTTTGATAAAATAATCTTAAATTGAACAGCTTGAGTTGCTTTTCGGTTTTTAGCTTTTTGAAGTATTAAAATATTTGAGTGAACAATTGCCGTTTCAAAGATCATGGTTTGCCCAAAATCTAATAATTTTAATGGATTAGCTTTTTCGACAAAAAATTGCCTTAGACTTTTCCCATAATTAGCTCGCATCCATTTATTAGAAGTGATAAAGGTTAATATTCCATTTTTTTTCAAGAAATAATAACCCGACTCATAAAAAAGGCTATAAACATCTCCAGTCGCACTAAATGTTTGGTAGTGACTTTTTAAGGCTTTTAAGTCTGGCTTTTTGCTAACAGAAAAATAAGGCGGATTCCCAATCACCACATCAAACCCATCTTTAATCCCAAACATCCACTCAGCATCAAAAAAATCCGCCGACGCATTTTGATCATAAGGATTCCACTTTGCCAAGCGTTCCGTTGTCTCACGGGCAAAGCCATCTTTTAATAGCAGTTCGCCAATCTCTGCGCGAATGTGTTGATCATCTTCACGATACTTATTTTTTGTCTTGGGCGTTCGCGCCGTGAAATAGCTTGCCCGCACTTCAGCCAGTTCTTTTTCCTTAGCTTCAAGTTTAAGATTGCGGAGCAGGGCTTGTTTGGGTTTATCCAATCCAATCAAAGTGTTAGCAGCGACAAATTTCGTTTCAAGATTGGGTAACGGGCGCACCCCACGATCTTCCCGGTTCTTATTAATTTTTTGATCCACCAGTAGCGAAATGAAAAAACGTAATTTGGCAATTTGTACGGCAATCGGTTGAATATCAATACCAAAAATACCGTTTTGAATCAGATAAAGTTTGCGCCCGTAGTCTAATTCATTGCGACTAAAGGCTTGTTCAATATCTTCAATCGCTTTATCCCGAAAGGTGCTATCGGGAATTTCATTGGCTTTTGCGATTTGTTGCTCTTTCCAACGCGCATTATTGGGATCAAGTTTGCTCAAAATAGACACCAATTTATGCAAGCTGCCCATTGGAAATGCCCCAGAACCACAAGCGGGATCAAGCATTTTTATCTGATCTATAGCCGTTATCAATTGTTGTACTTCATCTTCATTAAAGCCATGATTTTCCTCATTGTAGCCAACTAGGGTGCGGAGTTGCGTATTGAGTTGCTGGTTTTTTGAATCCTTGCCCAATTGGGTTTCCAGATAGGCAATCAAAGTTTCATCAACCATATAGTTGACGATTTCACGGGGCGTATAAAAAGAGCCTGTTTGTTTACGGGCAGTAGTACCAGTTTCTGGATTATAAGCCGCTAACAGATTTTCAAAGACTTTGCCCAATAATTCGGGATCAAGGGCAATTTCTTCTTCAATCGGGGTATTTTCAGCGATAGTGAATTTATAGCAATTGAAAATATTGATAATGCCTTGCACTTGGTATTTTTTATTTTTCGTGCCATAAGCGGCATTTAAATCAACGCTTTGTGGTGTGTCGGTGAAAAACAGAATATCCGGCACATAAATTTCGTTATCAGTTCGTTCTGAAAAACCATCAATGCGTAATACCGTTTCTTTGCCATTTACCTTGATTTTTTTATCCAAGCACTCAAACAGCCCCCCATTGAGAAATGGAATATCAGCAAAAAACACATCAAAGGCATCTTTAGCATTTCTAAAATACCCTTCATAACGATAAACATTATGCACTAGATAATTTTGATCACGTTGCCCGTTTTTACCTAAGCCCCTAAATTTGCGATTATTGGGTTTATCAAGAGTATTCATTTCTTGATTTAAAGTCGCAAAAAACAGATTTTGTAAAATCGCTTTATAATAGGTACTGCCCTTAGCATCCTTATAATAAAGAATTCCATCCAAGAGACTTTTATCAAATAATGTGGCGGGTATTAGCTCCCGCTCTTTGAGAAACCAAACAAAAATGAGGCGCGTAATGAGACGAATCACACTGATATGATTGCGCGTTTCATCATCTCCCGCCTCTTTAGGAAAAGTAACCGATTGCACTGCCCAAAAATACCAATCGGCAATTTCTTTGAAAAAGCGTTTATTGAGTTCAGAAGTATCTAATACTTTTTCCCAAGCCTGATGGAGTGCGACAAAGCTGTTAATTTTTTGACGGGTGCGTAAGACTTCCAAAGAAAAATCACAGAGAATTTCAAGATGAGCGCAGTGCGGGTTATTAAAATGAATGTCTTTAATTAGAGTGACTTTTTCAAGAACATCTTTGGATTCATCGCGTTTATGTAGCCGCCGATTGATAATGGCAAGCGTTAAAGTATCGCCATATTTAAATAATACCAAGACGGGCTTATGGAATAACTTGTTGATTTTTCTGGTAATTTTAGATAAAGCGGTGCGATTATAGCTTTTTTCTTGTAAAGTGATGGCAAAAAATAAATAAGATTCTATGATCGTGTTATCAATTTTTTGATTGACACTAAATAAATCAGCAGACGCAGACATTTCTTCATCGGTTAATTGAAAGAGTAGGGAGACTGACTGCCATTCATTAAATAGTGCATTGGTTTGATGAAATTTTTGCCCATCAAGCAAGGCGATAAATTCATCGGGCGTATCTCCATCTATACGTTTTTGGCTGTCATAGCCCAAGGCATTAAAAAAAGCAATGGCATTGTCTTTCATCGTGCCGTGACTGAAGTTTTTTAATGTGTTTGAGATGCTTGTTTTGATTTTTGTGGTGTTCATTCACTAAATAGTCTCTTGAGCCAATTCGTAAAAAGATAAGCAATTTCTGTATTCGGTTGTAAAGTATGAGCAGTAATTGCTATGCCAAAAGGTTTGCCGGGTTCATCTTGCCATGCAAGATAGGTGTAAATTTCGGCTTTGCTTAAATGGACTTTTTTAAACTGAGTCACTTTTCGGCGATAGGCACATTTAACACAACTTTGTGCAGTCGCTAATGTATCGGGTAAAGCCATTTTTTTGTCCTCAACACAGATCCACTTCGACTTCTAATGAATCTCTTAAAGAAAGATTCAAGATCATAAGGCATAATACTAATACTCGATCATCAAGTTTTCTCGTTTTCGAGGTTTTTGTTTTTTGAAGCACTCGAAACCAAACAATAACTACAAGGATTGTATATAAGAAAGGATTGGATCGATGCTCGTTTTTAATCCCTTTTTATATACAATCCTTGTAGTTAGTTAGTGTTTTTAATCCATTCGAGGTTCAAGTTTTTTAAAGAAAAACTTGAACCTCGAATCTTATATACAATCCTTGTAGTTACTGTTGTCAGACGAAAAAACTTGATGATCGAGTTCTACTAAAAGCACATTTTCATCACTTAAAAAGAGTGCTATTGTTAACTTTTGTTAACATAAATGAATCGGATAAATTAAGTTAAAACATCCAAACCCTTTTGCTCGACCAAACTCAATAATTTCAGAGATGGCCCGTTAGGAAGTTTTTTGTCAGACTCCCACTTCTGCACGGTAGATAGGCTGGTATTTAAATACGCTGCAAACACAGACTGACTGACTTCATTTTTCAAACGTATCAACTTGATTTGGTTCGCGCTGTATTGTTTGACTGATGGTAAGCACAAGGATTCAATTTCTCGCAGTGTTTTCAGCTTCATAGCACCGGCTTCATGCAAATCTAGCGCAGTTTCATGTACCACGTCAAGGATTGATTTATTCATCGTTGTTCACCTCAATTAACTTTTTTTGCTCAACCAATTTTTTTAATGTGGCATTATCATATCCTAATATATCAGCGGCTAAAATTTGCAAAGCTTCCAGTTCTGTCGCACTAAGATTATCTTGCCTATTTTTAGCAAAGCCATAAATAAAAAACGCTTTTTCTTCGATTCTATAAGCAAGAATAGTACGCGCACCACCACGTTTTCCTCTGCCTGGTAAAGGTATCCGTTTCTTTACAACATAACCACCGAGTTCAGCATCTATCAAACCTTGCTCCATTTCTGCAACCGCTGTTATCAAGACACTATCCACAAGTTTTTCTTTTTTAGCCCATTTGTTAAACCAACGATTTTTGAATATTTGCATCTCTCATGTCTCCATTTATTTTTCTCGTTCCGACAAATATATCAATTATCAGTTGATTTAATCACCAGCCAAGAAATCAATTCAAAATCTTCGCTATCTTTTATCTGCTGTTGGGTGTCAAGTAATTTTCCACCCCGCCCTGCAAATAGACTACCAGAATGACGTTTTTTAAACAAGCGCACGATTGATGCAACGGCTTGATCAAGTAAGTTATTGTAAAATCCCATCGAAGCTCCCTCTTTTGTCTCTCTATCAAACAAGCGACATAAGTCTTGATAAGATTCAGTTTTGCCAACGCAGAGTTTTTGGAAAACATGCAAAGTTTCTTTGGGGCGAGTAAAGTTATATTTTACCGAACCATTATCAAGCAGATAAACCAAAAAGAAAGGTTGCAATGGATTGATATTTTCAGATTTTCCCTTTTTTTGAGCAAACTGTTTTGGTTTGTATTCTAAGCAAAAAATAACCCCAGGGCTTATTTGCCAATTGTCATCATGATAAGGTGGCACAATCGCATATAAACCATAAGGGGCTTGTTCTAATTGCCGTTTTTTTTGTTCAAGGTAATGGCTTAACTCAATCCGAAAATCGTCCAAGGTAAATTCATTTAAAGTGACTCCCTCATCAAAATCTTCTAAATCCAATATTTCAGTTTTGAGTCGTTTAAGTTGTTGATCCCGAAAGCTGAGTTCTTCTTGGGCTTCTTCTGGTGTGAGGAGATTATCCTTAGAAGTCGCGGCAATATCCACTAAAGCCATCCTTGCTTCTACCCTATCTTTCAAATTAATATAATCATCTAAATCTTCTGTCGGCCAAAAATTGATTAATTGCACCGTTTGGTTACGACTATTAAGTCGATCAATGCGCCCAAAGCGTTGAATAATCCGCACCGGATTCCAGTGAATATCATAATTAATCAGGTAATCACAGTCTTGCAAATTTTGCCCTTCAGAAATACAGTCGGTGGCAATCAGTAAATCAATTTCTTGACTTTTATCTATATTATCAAAGATATCCCGTTCTTTTGATCGTGGCGAAAAGTGCATCAGGATATCTTCAAAATCACGTTTACCAAAAGTGGTTTTATTGTTCTGCCCTGATACCATTGCAATATTGACGCTTAACTCTTTAGTCACCCATGTTTCTAAAGCCTTATAAAGATAAATGGCGGTGTCAGCAAAAGCGGTAAACACTAATATTTTACGGTTCGCTTTATTGTCTTTATTCGTAGTGGGTTGGCGTACCTTATTAGCAATCAGTTCTTTTAGTTTAGCCAGTTTAGCATCCCTTTCAATAGTAATGGATTTGGCAGCGTCATGGAGTGATTGCAATTGTGCCTTATCTTTCTGTAAATCACAGAGCCAAGCATCAACATCAAGATGAGCAAATTTGAAAACGAGTTTCTGACCAATTTGTAAGGCCTCTTTTAATTCCTCATCATCCAGCGTCTCAGGATTTAATTCAGCAAAATCAAAACTTGGGTTTTCCGATTGCGCTGTTTTAAAACGGGTTATTTTCTTTTCCAATGCATCAATTTTTGTCACCGTGCGTTCCATCGTGAGGGCAAAGGCATGAACGGCACTTTCCAAGCGTTTCAAAAAATTGACTTTCATCATACCAATCAAATAATGCTCTTGTTGCTTAGATTGTTTGATTTTATAATGATTCTGATATTCTGCTCTGACATAAGCCGATGGATTAAAAACCGCCAATTTGTACTTTGAAATAATTTCATTCAAGGCTTGATAAGATAGAAATTGCTTTTGTAGATCGATGTCAGAACAAATCGCAATGGGTGGCAGCCGTTTTGGAAAATCTCCCAATTCGAGGATTGTCGCTTGATAATACTGTTCAATGTGTTTTCTGGAACGGGCAATCGTCAATTCATCCAATAATTTAAAGAAATCAGATCCCAGTTTTTCTAACAACGCATTTTTATGACGCACTCCGCTACGTTCTGCCCATTCTTTAAAATACTTTTGTGTGTTATCCAAAGTGGCTTTGATACTTTGAATACCTAAACTTTCTTGAAAAGCATTGTCTTGTCCTTCAGTAAAAAAAGCAAGCTGATTGCGTAAATCTTTTAAATCCGTATTAACGGGCGTAGCGGAAAGTAGCAATACTTTGGTTTTTGCAACGCCTTCTTTTTTAATTATGTCATTCAACAAGCGGTTATAGCGGCTTTTACGAATAACTTGACCAAATTCATCTTTTTTATCGGCAGCGTTATTTCTAAAATTGTGTGATTCATCGATCACAACTAAATCAAAAGCACCCCAATTAATCGTTTTTAAGTCAATATCTCCCACATTGCCACTGTCACGGCTCAAATCCGTATGAGATAATACGGTGTATCGAAAACGATCTTGTGTAAAAAGATTACGTTTATCGCTGGTGTTGTTATATGTTGTCCAATTTTGTCTGAGTTTCTTGGGGCAGAGAACGAGTACATTATAATTAAGTAATTCAAAATGCTTGATAACGGCAAGGGCTTCAAATGTTTTTCCCAAACCGACACTGTCAGCAATAATGCAACCATTATGTTTATCCAATTTCGCAATGGCACTTTTTACCCCATCTTGTTGAAAATCATATAATTTATTCCAAATTTGTGTTTCATAAAAATGCGTTCTTGCCTCAAGAATACCCGTATTGGCTTGTTCTTCAAGGAATTGTTTAAATAGATGATACAGGGTTTTGTAATAAACCAATTCTGGTGCTGTCGGCAAATACAATTGTTCTAAATATTCCAAAACGTCTGCTGTTACGTCTTTAACCCATTTTTCATCATCCCAAAGCGCGTCAAACCAGGCTTTTAAGTCACGGCGATCCTGATCACTATCAATGATGAGGTTAAGTTCAAGATTGGGCGTATTAGATAAACCCAAACCACGTAGGGTAAAATTAGAACTGCCTAAAATGGCTTTTTCTGCATCATTGTAGGCAATATGAACCATTTTGCCATGCAGAAAATTGGATTGTCGGATTGATTTAATTTGGACTTTTTGTTTAATCCAGTCGGCGCAATCCTTGGCAATCGGACTTTGTTGGAGGCGAACTTTGAGGCGTTTTAAGCCATCTTCTTCAATCCTAAAGGCTTTGAGCTCGGTTTTACTGGGATCAATAGACTTAATAAAGTGAGGTTCACCAAACAGAAATCGCATATTATCAATATTGCTCAGTTTGGATTTTAATGCGGCAAAAGCATAGATCGTAAAATAAGCAGAGACAATTGATAGGCTTGAACCTGTTGCAATATTTTCTTGTAGAAAATCACCAACCGTACCCCTTTGGTGATTGTCTCGTAGGTGAGTATTTTCTGGTGAGTTTTGGCTTTGGTTTGGTGACATAACTTTATTTGTAACTACTCAGGGCAACCACAAGGGATTGCCCCTACAACATTTCAGCCTATTCGAGGCTAAAGTGATTCAAAAAAACTTTAGCCTCGATTCGAGGCTAAAGTTTTTTTTAAAGAAAAAGCATTCGAGGTTTAAGTTTTTTCGATAAAAAAACTTAAACCTCGAATAGCCTCGAATGCTTTTCTTCAAAAAACTTTAGGCTGAAATATTCTTATTTCGACTGACGAAAATATTCTGATGTAGGGGCAATTCCTTGTGGTTGCCCTGAGTAGTTACAAAAATTTTAGCCTCATTTGGAGTCCAAAAAGTATTAAAACTGATGGTTTAGCACTTACGTTAATGAGGCACTCCCTGAGTAGTATTTTTTAATCCTCAGGGCAACCAAATTTTTTTGTTGTAACAGTTAATATTAAGACTGCTAAACTTAAAATCAATATTGCTATAGCTATAATAATTAACAAATGAAGATGAAATTCATCTGATACTTTCTGTACATCAATAACTAAATGACGCGATAATGCTGTTATAGCAATGTATATTAAGAATTGCACTGGCAAACGATGGGTTTTAAAATAAATACCAATCATTGCACCTAATTCTAAATAGATAAATAATAGCAAAATATCTTTTAAACTGGCATGGCCATTTTGCATAATACTTATATATTCATGTAAAGCTGACCATACGACAGTAGTACCAATACAAAATAATGCTAAATAATGAAATGTATCTACAAATTTGTCGCCAACTTTTTGTATTTTAGTTGTTTTATTGTTCATAAAAAATGGGAAAAATGTGAGGTTCTTACAAAACGCATGGTGACTACTCAGCCTTGAGATTGCAAGGCTGAAAGCATTCGAGGTTTTCGTTTTTTGAAAAGAAAACCTCAGATAGATTTATCTCAATACTGAGTAGTTACACACTTTATTGTTAATGCTCTACTATAACGCATTGTCAGTAAAAAAGCAAAAAACTCAGCAGACGCTTCTGCCAGCTTGATGAAGTCCATTCGCTAAATCCTCACCTTGAGTCGAGGTTTTTTTCTTTAAAAAAACTTTAGCCTCTACTTGATTTTTTTGAATCTTAAACCTCGTCAAGCTCTTAAAGTGTAAATCGCCACTCACTATCAAAGGCACGTTTATAAGCCAAATAAACGCTAATCATCGAACCCAAGGCAGTTGCCGCTGATACCATCAACATAACGATAATCTGATATTTTGCAGCCTGAACCGGTTCTGCTCCTGCTAAGAGTTGTCCAGTCATCATGCCTGGAATCATCACTAATCCGACGGCATTCATAGAATTAATCGTGGGCGTGAGACCAGCAGTGAGGGCAGTACGAATACTGGGAAGTGAGGCTTCCCAAGGACTGCCACCGAATGCCAGTGCTTGATTCACTTCGGCAGCCCGTTTTTTGAGATCGTCAAATAAACGCTCCAGAGCGAGGGCAATTCCATTCATCGTGTTGCCGAGTATCATACCACCAATGGAGAGTACATAGCGAGGATCATACCAAGGTTCAACCTGCACAATCAATCCTGTCACTGAAAAGGTGACAATCATGCCGGTGATAAAAACAGCACTCAATGTGCTGAAATAGAGATTAGGTGGTTTATGCTTGACGCGCTTGAGTGAGATTTGCGCCGTCATCAACATCATTAATAGGAATACACCTAAAACTATCCAAGCCGTGTGTGTTTGGAATATCCATGTTAGGACAAAGCCGAGCGCAATGAGTTGTAAATAGGTACGCAGCGCAGCAATGGCGAGGGAACGTAATAACCCCAATGACATGGCAATGGACACGGCACCTGCTGCCATGATAAAAAAGGTGGCGAGTAATAATTCTAACCAGCCGATAGTGATTGCACCAGTATTCATTATGTCAATTATCAGTTAGATGGAGTCCATTCGAGGCTAAAGTTTTTCCTCAAAAAACTCTTAGCCTCGAATGCTTTAGCTTTGGTTGCTATTTTGTCACGCCCAAAGCTGAAGCGTTGGACTCCAATAAGGAACGTGCATGAAATAAACTCTCCAACGAGACCTGACAGGTTTTAGAAACCTGTCAGGTCTGGCTTTAAAATTTCGTAAAGATTGAGTCATTACGAAGAAACATAAATATTATCAATCACTTAATTGAAGCGTACCTTGACCATTTAACTGTATTTGTGTGTCTCCAATACGATTACCATACAGATGGCTGGTCATTATCACAGAACCACCGGTTTCACAAAACTGGTATAAACGATTGAATACCAATTTAGCAGTAGCCTCATCAACGCCGGCGGTGGGTTCATCGGCAAGCATTAATTTTGGTTTGGTCAGTAACAATCTTATTAAAGCTAATCGTGCTTGCTGCCCACCAGATAGTGAAGTGGCTTCGCGTTCCAAAGGAATGTCGTGAAGTCCGACTGAATGTAGTTCTCTTTCTAATGTATCTACATTAGGTAGCGATTCCCGTAAGCGTTCCTTTTGTATGCGGAAGCTGTGTAGTGGATAAAGTAGGTTGTCGGCAATGCTTCCTGATATCATAACGGGCCTTTGCGGCAGTAAAGCAATCTCGCTGCGCCAACGAGCAACGGCTATTTCTGTATGCCTAAGATCGTGGAACAGCAGTACGCCCGATATCAATGGATGCAAACGTGCTAATGAAGACAGGAGGGTACTTTTGCCAACACCAGATGGACCTGTAAGATAATAAAATTGCCCTGTTTTGATGGTAAAGGAACAATTGGCATCGCCATTTAAAATCAATTTTGCAGCATCACCATCGCCACATTGTATTTTGAGTGATTCGGCAGTTAAAAGTGGTAACTCCATGCTTTTTCCTGTTCTCGCCATTCAGAAACGCTTTAAATTAAAATTTGTTTAAATAACAACAATTTATAATTTTTTATCCCATCCGCTATATTCAAAATGGCAACGAATCTTCTAAAGATAATTCAAAAGGATTATCTTCTATCGTTGGATGAACCTATTTTTAGAAATCCGATTTTTTGAAAAAATCGGATTTCTTAACGCTCATTTTTTTAGGAGATTTTTATTCATTTTTTACCATTGATTGAATACTGGGATAGGTTCATATTCAATTTCTCTTAGGGAGCAAAACAACACAAGTATCCGATACCCGATCATGCCAAGTACGATGTTGTTTATCCACAATAGCCCAGAAAAATCCCAAACCAAAAACTAACCAGGATACCATAGCTGTCAAAAAACGTACAAAAGTTTGTTGCCAACTCAATGGTTGCCCACTGATGGTTTGCAATTGGAGCCGCCAAACTTTCATACCCAATGTTTGCCCACCATGTAACCAGGGCCATGCAAAGTAAAAAAAACAGACGAGCAATAAATAAATTCTGAAAGCAAAACTGATTTCTCCATGAGTTAATGGATATACCAAAGCGGCGGCAACAAATAAGACAGCAAATAATAATAAACTATCATAAAATATCGCGGCAAAGCGGCGGTATAAATTAGCACAACGTTTTGATTCAATAGGGGTTTTCATAATTTAAACTCTTTTGGATAGATGCTCAAAAAGTCGTTTCAGAAACTGACAGATTTCAAAAAAACGATCAGATTGATAAATTTTTAGGTATCATTATTAATTCATCTTCAAACTCAAATTTTGAAAAAAACTTTAACTGATAACCATGATAGAATTTCCTGATTATGAAGACGACGTTCTTACTGAAGAAGCGAAGCCAAAACTTAAACAGCCTCCACTTTATAAAGTGATACTACTGAACGACGATTATACACCAATGGACTTCGTTGTTCATGTCTTAAAAGTCTTTTTTGGCATGGATGAAGAAACGGCTACTCATATTATGTTACAAGTACATCATCAAGGTAAAGGTATTTGTGGTACTTTTACCCGTGAAATTGCTGAAACGAAAGTGTCTCAAGTCAATAACTATGCCCGTGAAAATCAACACCCTCTCACAAGTATAATGGAGAAAACATAAAGTTATACCCGTCGTGTAGTACAACTCGTGTAGTACAACGGATTTGCGAAATTAACGGATTTTTAACGGATTTAAGAAATCCGATTTTTGAAAAAATCGGATTTCTCAGTTCAAAATGAAGTTTAAGATTAAGAGAAAAATCATGTTAAACAGAAAACTTGAAACAAACCTGAATAACGCTTTTCAAATGGCGCGTCAAAAGCGTTTTGAATTTATGACGGTTGAACACCTGTTATTGGCACTGCTAAATGATAAGGCTGCCGTTGACGTTTTACATGCTTGTGGTACGGATATGAACGTACTCAAAAAAGAGTTGTTGAGCTTTTTGGAGAAAACAACCCCTAAACTCTCTAAGAAAGATAAACGAGATACACAACCCACACTCGGTTTCCAACGAGTATTACAACGGGCACTTTTTAATGTGCAATCAACAGGTAAAAAGGAAGTCACTGGCGCAAATGTGTTAGTCGCTATTTTATCCGAGCGTGAATCTCAAGCCGTTTTTTTTCTTGAAAAACAAAATATCAGTCGTTTAGATATGCTTAACTATATCTCTCATGGTATCTCCAAAGTTGATAACGACAATAACGCATTTTCTCCAGAATTAGAAGGGGAAGAAAACGGTGAAGGGGCGACTGCACCCGCTAAAAATCCCTTAGATGTTTTTACCGTCAATCTGAATGAACAAGCAAAAGCGGGCAAGATAGATCCCCTGATTGGACGGGAAAACGAAATCGAACGCACTTTGCAAATTTTATGCAGGCGGCGCAAAAACAACCCCTTATTAGTTGGGGAAGCAGGAGTAGGAAAAACCGCATTAGCTGAAGGTTTAGCAAAATTGATTATCGAGAAAAAAGTCCCAGAAATTTTGGAAGATAGCGTCGTCTATGCCCTCGATTTGGGTTCATTATTAGCCGGTACAAAATATCGGGGCGATTTTGAAAAACGCCTCAAAGCTGTGTTAGTCCAATTAAAGAAAGAACCCAACACCATCTTGTTTATTGATGAAATCCATACCATCATTGGTGCAGGCTCCGCCTCTGGAAGTGCAATGGATGTCTCCAATTTGATAAAACCAGGATTAGCATCTGGTGAACTAAAATGTATCGGTTCAACCACTTACAAGGAATATCGCGGCATCTTTGAAAAAGATCATGCCCTATCGCGTCGCTTCCAAAAAATTGAAGTCAACGAACCTTCCGTTGAGGAAAGCATACAAATTCTACAAGGCTTGAAATCGCGTTTTGAAAAACACCACGAAGTCAAATATACGCCTCAAGCTATACGTGCCGCTGCTGAATTATCCGCACGTTATATCAACGACAGACATTTACCCGACAAAGCCATTGATGTGATTGACGAAGTTGGCGCAAGTCAACGTTTACAAACTCCTGAAAAACGCAAAAATACAATTGAAGTGCCTGATATCGAATATATCGTCGGCAAAATTGCCCGCATTCCAGAGAAAAATGTCTCCGTTTCAGACAAAGAAACGTTGAGAAACCTTGAACACAATTTAAAGATGGTTGTCTATGGTCAAGACGAGGCGATTGAAACCTTAGCACGAACGATTAAAATGTCCCGTTCCGGCTTAGGTCATACAGAAAAAACGATTGGCTCCTTCCTCTTCGCAGGGCCTACAGGTGTCGGCAAAACGGAAGTCACACGCCAATTAGCGCGTATCATGGGCATCGAATTTATTCGTTTTGATATGTCAGAATATATGGAACGACATACCATCTCCCGTCTGATTGGTGCACCACCAGGTTACGTTGGCTTTGAACAGGGCGGATTACTGACAGAAGCGATTAATCAAAATCCTTATGCCGTATTGCTGCTTGACGAAATTGAAAAGGCGCACCCCGATGTTTTTAACCTCTTATTACAAGTGATGGATCATGGTTCATTGACCGATACGAATGGACGCAAGGTCGATTTTCGTCATGTCGTGCTGGTGATGACGAGCAATGCGGGGGCTAAAGAAGCCGGTCGTTCTTCGATAGGATTTAGTCTGCAAGATAATTCCAGCGATATGATGGAAGCCGTTAAACGCACCTTCACACCAGAATTTCGTAATCGCCTTGATACCATTGTACAATTTAAGGCACTCACGCCTGAAACCATCGGGCATGTTGTGGATAAATTCATTATTGAATTAGAAAGCCAATTGGAAGAAAAACGGGTGACAATTAAGGTAGAAGAAGCCGCACGACACTGGTTAGCAGAACATGGCTATGACCCAATAATGGGGGCGAGACCCATGGCCCGTTTAATTGATGACAAAATCAAAAAGCAGTTGGCGGAAGAAATCCTCTTTGGAAGATTGGAAAACGGGGGAGAAGTGCGAGTCTATGAAACCGACAATGAACTTGGTTTTGAATTTGAAAGCGCAGATATTTCGGAGTCCAACGTTTCAGCAGATATTTTGGAGTCCAAAGCGGAAGCGTTGGAAAAAGATGCCCAAAGCTAAAGCGTTGAACTCCAAAATGAATCCAAAGCTGAAGCGTTGGACTCCTGAATCCAAAGCTGAAGCGTTGAACTCCAAAATACGCCCAAAGCTGAAGCGTTGGACTCCTGAATCCAAAGCTGAAGCGTTGGACTCCAAAATACGCTCAAAGCTAAAGCGTTGAACTCCAAAATTCAATTATGACTCCAGAAGAACTTGAGCAAATCATCATCAAAGGGGAAACTTTACAAACCGAGTTTAAATCGGCAAAAGTACATCCTGATGCACTGGCAGCAGCCATCGTATCGTTTCTGAATACAGCAGGGGGACTGCTACTACTCGGCGTGGAAGACGACAGGACAATTACCGGAATAGATAATGAAGACACAGCCTGTCAGCGCGTTGAACAGATTTTAGCGAATAATATAACGCCACGAGCAACCGCTTACATTGAATCCGTAAAGTATGCCGGAAAAACACTTTTAAAAATTGCCGTATCGCAAGGGCTAGATCGTCCCTATCACACGCGACGCGGACAGTGTTTTATCAGAGTCAATGCTGGAAAACGTTTCGCTTCACGGGAAGAAATACGGCGTATGTATTTAACGGTTCGTGCTTTCTACTACGATGAGTCTTCAGTACTGAACACGGGATTGTCTGATATAGAACTTCAAGCCTTTGATGATTTTTTGAACTTGGCTTATGGCTATCCCAAGGATGACACTCGTACTGCGGCTGAACGATCCCGTTTACTCAACAACTTGAAAGCAATGCAAGATGAACAGTTGACTATAGCGGGACTATTATTTTTTGGTCACCATCCCCAATTTCACCTCCCAACGGCACGGGTGGATTTTGCTCGTTTTGCGGATAGGGGAGAAGTTATCTTGGATAAGAAAACATTAATGGGAAGACTCTCCAAGCAACTGGAAGGAATGGAAGAAATCCTGCGTTTGCATCTTTCCAACGGGGGAGTTATTCGCGAATTTGAACCAGAAAGTCGCTATGAAATGCCCTTAGAAATGTTGCGCGAAGCATTAGTCAACGCGCTCGTTCACCGTGATTATTCACTTTCTGCCCCCATTAGGGTATTAATGTTTAATGATCGGTTGGAAGTACATAGCCCTGGCGGCTTACCCAATAGTGTCACATTAGAAAACATCAGGGCAGGTATTCATGTCGAACGAAATCCTATCATCCTGTCTCTCATGGCTAAACTTGGATTGATGACTCGTTTGGGAACTGGCATTTTGCGTATTTTCCGTCTCGCCGAAGAAACTAACTTACCAACACCTGAACTGGTTGAGAGCGATTCTGAATTTGTGATGACTTTGTATCGCTCAACAACCTAAAACCTGCTCAATTCCACCGATTTCATCGGTGGCTATTCATGTTTAACCCCTTCGGGGTTGA
>JAOZSV010000107.1:0-15547 GCA_029939505.1 Thiotrichaceae bacterium
TGAACGTATGAAGATGATGAATGGTATTTTTCAGGATATTAATGGGGATAATTGTAATTAATCAATTCAGGGCAACCACAAGGGATTGCCCCTACATCAGAATATTTTCGTCCATCTTCATAAGAATATTGTTGTAGGGGCAATCCTTTATGGTTGCCCTGATTATGTCGTAGGGGCAATCCCTTGTGGTTGCCCTGAGTAGTAACAATTTAACAAAGGAGAAATCTAAATGCTTATTAGACTATTCATTATTTTAGCCATCTTCTTAGTTTCTGCTTGCAACGAAAATGGCTCTGAACAATCAGCATCACCTATACCCGTCGGAGTACAAAAAGTCAGCTTATCAACTCAAATACAAGGACAAACCTCTGCTGGCTTGAAAGGAAGTGATGACAATGCCAACGGCATACGTGATGATATTGACAAGCTCATTGTGCAGAATTTCTCATACACGCCAGAAATCAAGCGTGCCGCAGAACAAGAAGCCCGCGCTTTACAGCAATTTATGGAAGCGAAAACGAAGGAAGAGGCTTTAATAGCAGCAGAACAAATTGCACGAGCAACAAGCTGTACTTTTAAAAGACTGCCCGATCCAATTCGTGATTATGAAAAAAGACAGGCATTGTCTAAAGAGATAGAAGTTTGGACAACGAATACAAAAGAACGGTTACTCAAGTATTTGAAATCCAGCAAACTTATTGGTGGCGCATCTTTTATGCAGCCAATCGAACCAGTCTGTGATTAAGGGGAAATTTCGATGAGAATCATAATATCACTTATTACTACTACTATATTAGTTCTTATTAGTTCTTATGTCCCTGCTCAACAAAACAATTGTGAGCCAGAAAAATTTCGAGTCGTATTTAACAATGGGGAATTGACAACACCCAAACAGGCTTTTACCGCTCTGAATGAATTAGCCCTCAATTTGGGTCATAGCCATGCTGATCAAGGAATAACGTATGACCTTGCTTACAATTACTCAGACGACGCATTTAAGCAAGTTTTGCAAACATCCGATCAGCGTCTGTGGTATGTTAATTTAGCGCAACAGGTGTATAACTGGAAATATAAAGTGAATACGCCAGAGTTGAACGAGCATGTTCAAAAATACCGGGAAGCCATTTTGCACGGGCAGAAAGTATTAGTCGTTTCTCATTCGCAAGGGAATTTTTATACCAACCTTGCTCGACAAATGCTGATTAACCAGAAACCGGCAATTGCTATGAAAGCCTTCGGTATCTTTGGCGTAGCAACACCAGCCAATTATGTAAGTAAAGGCGCATATCTGACTAATCACCTTGATATAATCACATCGTTGCCCAGTTCATTGCCGGCAAATTGGACTCTGCGTCGAATTGATAGCGGAAAAGTTGTTGATCATATTGGCTCTATTCCAGCCCATCGTTTCAGTGAAACCTACTTATCGCCCTATTATGATATTCGTCCAGAAGTCATTAAAGGTATCAAACAGGAACTCAGTAAGTTGACAGACCCTCCACAAATCGTTAAAAGTGGTTCAGTTACCGTGACGCTCACTTGGGATACTGGAAACGGAAATGATATTGATCTGCATGTTGTTGAACCAGACAAAACGCATGTGTATTATAGCAGTAAAACCGGTCACAGTGGATATTTAGATGTTGATAATACAGGTGGATTTGGTCCAGAACATTATTATACGGATTGTCAAAAATTACAGGCTGGGCAATATCTTGTTGGGGTGAAGTATTTCAGTGACAGTTCGACACCCGCAAGAGAAGTAACAACAACAGTAACCATTTCAACTCCCGGTTCAACAAGAACTTTTATCACTAAGTTGGATCAATCTAACCGGGGTAGCGATATTATCAAATTAGCCACCGTCGTTATTGGGAAAACAGGTGGAAGATTGAAATATCAGATTATTCCGACAGTTGCACCTAACAAATAGTTTACCTCCGTGACATTTTCCAGAAAAACCAACGGCTTGAGTGTCACTTTCAAAAATCTTATTTCTTAAATCTTGTGCGTTTCGAGCTTAGAAATCCGATTTTTAACAAAAATCGGATTTCTTAAACATCGTGTATTCAGAGTTTTGCAAGAATCTCTTGCCCTTATTCATTTGTAAGTACTGAAGCATAAATTATCGGATATGATGGAGTCCATTCGAGGTTTGAGTTTTTCTTCAAAAAACTCAATTCGAGGTTCAAGTTTTTTTACAGAAAAAACTTGAACCTCGAATCGAATCCTTCAGATTTGGACGTGACTAAATTGCTGAATGCCAAATCTGAAGGTTTGGACTCCAACGCTTCCGCTTTGGCGGTGATCAAATTACTAGCGACCAAAGTTAATGTTGGATACAAAAAAATGCCCAAAGCTAAAGCGTTTTCGAGCTTTTTTCTTCAAAAAACGAAAACCTTGAAAATCATTCACCATTCTTAAACACATAAACATCCTGAGATTGTGCAATTTGAAAAAGAGTTCTATGATTATCAATCCGCCCATTTGGGAAATATCCAACTAATTGAAATTCATCGAAGAGTTTTTCAGTAAATTCTGGCGCATGGTATGTGCCATAATGATTAGCTCCCTCATCATCAGAAGCACCATTTTCAGTAAAACCACGACTTAAAAATTCCTCTACTTTTTGAGATTCATTCCAAAAGTTATTGCGTACATAGAGTTCTCCATGCAATGTCAGCAAAATATAGCCGCCTTTCTTTAGAATTCTTTTCAATTCCTGAATCCATATTTTTTGTGCTTTAAGTGAAAGATGGGTAAAAACGGATATCAAATAGATCAGATCAAACTGATTATTATGATAAGGCAAGGGCGGCATCAAGTTATTTCGAAGACACTTAATCTGATTGGGTAAATTTTTTTGCGCCCAAGACATCAAAATCGCATTGAGATCGCATCCATATAAAGTCATAAGAGGCGCGACTAAATGCCAACCCGTCAAATATCGCCCTGAACCACAACCAAAATCAAGCAGTGAATGAACTTTATTTAAGTCAACACCAGACTGTTCCAAATATTGACGCATATTGAGAACACCAGGAATGATAGAATTTTGATACTCCTCAACATTATAATGCCCTTGCGTCAAATAGACTAAATCACCATCTGGCTTATGTACAGAAGTTATTTTTTCTCTCAGTTGATTAAGATACGCTTGTTGAGAAAGGACTTTAGCGACATCAAATTCAAAAAATGGATCCTTTGAGCCATCATCAAAAATAATTTCAAAAGTCAATTTTTTTGAATTTTTTTCGATATAAAGATTGAAATCAAAACCAGAAGTTTTTGCTGCCGGAATACTGGGAACATGTCCCCCAACATCTTCACGCAGTCCTGCCACCATAAAATGATCTACAAATTGTCCATCATTATAGACTTTAATACGATCAATTTTTTTTTCGCCAAAATTAAAAACCCACCCTGAAAACCGATTATTCGCATCAAATTGAAGTAAATGATACTTTGGCGTTTCCAAGGAATAGACAATTGGATCATATTTAAGAAAATTTTTCATTTTTTGCACTTTTCATCCTTATAACTTATTTAGAGTTCAACGCTTCAGCTTTGAGCATTGGAGTTCAACGCTTCAGCTTTGAGCATTGGAGTTCAACGCTTCAGCTTTGAGCATTGGAGTCCAAAACTTCAGCTTTGGGCTTTGGAACAACATGGATAAACTCACCTAAAATTTATAACTATTTGATTTAAAATAAGTTTATGAAACTTCATTCACCATTCATCATTCACCATTCTATTAATACTTCTGCTGTGTTTTCACTCTATACTGCTGAAGGCGCATCGACTTACGCTGCTTTTTCCAATTTTTCTCCTCCAAATTCTCAGCATCATCAAAATTAATTGCCCTAAGATTTTCCAAAGATTTTGACTCATATTTAGCTGCTTCTTCTGCCAGATTGTTTGCATTATCTAATAGCAATTTCCGTGCTTCCTTTATATCACCTTCATCACGCAATTTAACCGCCTGTTTATTTTTTTCCACAGCCAATTGCTCTATCGCTGCTGTCATTACGGTGACATTGATTTTTTCTTCCACCAATTGTGGTGAATCTGTGAAATGGGCAACCACGACACTGCTTAAACGCTCCATGACATCAGTATCCAAATTGCGATAAACAACAGCCACCCCAGCAATCACACGCTCTTGGTTCATCTGTGTTGGCGGTACTTCTAACTCCAAAAGCACATATTTTTCTTGAGCACTATATAGTTGGTTCAGTTTAACTAAAACTTGCTGATTTTGAATTTTCGCCTCTCGCCCTATAACGCGAAGGGGGCGCGTTCCATCAACACCAATAATCGTCACATTCACTTCTTGGGAAACGACAGAAAATATATCACCAAATTCATGATCAAAAAAACGAACTAAATCAGTCGCATTTTCCACAAAGGCATGATTACCATCACTTTTTTCAGCTAATCGAGTCATTAAATCCTCGTTATAACCAAGCCCTAAACCAATCGTTGTCACAACGATATTTTCCTGACTCAACGACGCGCCTAAAACCCCCAATTCTTCAGACGTACTCGGTCCAACATTGGCGACTCCATCAGAAACTAAAACAATTCGATTGACTCGTTTTCTATCCAAGAATTTACGAATTTCTTGAGCACCTTTTACTACGCCTTCAAAAAGGGCAGACTGTCCTCCCCCTCTGAGTGTATTAATAGCGGCTTTTATCATATCCCGATCTTGAGCTTGAGTGGCGGGCAAGAGCGTTTCAGCATGATGGTTAAAAGTCACCACCGCAATAATATCATCTGGGTGTAATTGTTCAACAACCTTCAAAGCAGCATCCTTAGCGCGCCTAATTTTCTCACCTTGCATAGAACCAGAACTATCAATGACTAACGCTACATTGATGGGCGCAACTTTGGAAGATAAGGTTTTTTCAAGTTTAGCTTCGATTTTGAGGCGAATTCCAGTGAGTCGCACTTGTAAAAATACAGTCTGTTTTTTATCAGCGAGCAGGAGGGGAGTTGATAGAGCGGCATTGAATTTGATTTGATCAGCTTGGGTTGTCATAAACGTATTTTGGAGTACAACGCTTTAGCTTTGTCGATTGGAGTACAACAGTTAGTAAGTAGGTGGGCAAAGTCTTTTTCGTGCAACGGCTTCCTCACACGAGCAAGAATATTTAGGCAAAAAAAAAGCACTGTCGCGTCATGCGACAATGCTATCCATCTTATCTGCTAAAAAAAGCCGATAAATACTGGGAAGAGAGAGGAAGGTAAAAATAAGATATTTCCACGCAAAAGAACTCATGCGTAAAAATGAAAAATGGTAGCGAGGGAAGGATTTGAACCTACGACCTTCGGGTTATGAGCCCGACGAGCTACCAGACTGCTCCACCTCGCATTAACGTGGGATGTATAATATAGACTTTTTTCAGAATTAGCAAGCCTTTTTTCAATTTTTTTTAATTTCCGTTTAAAAAAAATGTTGAAACACTTCTATGAAAAAAGCGTTTTTTTTTATAAATCAATATCAATATCAATCACTTATAAAGTGATAATATTTTATCTTCTGAACGTTGAATGAATAAAAAAATTTTTAGTCCAAAACAACCTATAAAATAGATTATGTAAAATAGTTTTTTATTATTATACTATTAATTTTAATTAAACACAAATTTAAATTTTTCAAACCAGCAAAAAACAGTCCACTATTCAGATTAAAACCCGCATTAATCCTAACAAACAGCCATTTATCAAAATAGGGAATGAATAGCAATTGCATTGTTAGATTTGACATTTCTGTCAAAGATGTTCATAATGCAATGCTCTTTAGGATTGGAGGGGTTCCCGAGTGGTCAAAGGGGGCAGACTGTAAATCTGCTGGCTTAAGCCTTCGGAGGTTCAAATCCTCCCCCCTCCACCAAAAAAAATTGAATTGAGTATTTTTTAATAATTAAATGAAGATAAAAAAACCTTTAGTACAGGACATTTTTTCTTGTTAGAATCAGAATTTTCAGACTGAAAACAGATAAAATTAATTTTTTTCGGCTTAATATTAAATGAGAATATTTGGAGGGGTTCCCGAGCGGTCAAAGGGGACAGACTGTAAATCTGTTGGCTTATGCCTTCGGAGGTTCGAATCCTCCCCCCTCCACCACTTTAATTTTCTAATTATTAATACTCATCATTGTTCAAAGTCAAGCGGGTGTAGTTCAGTGGTAGAACTTCAGCCTTCCAAGCTGATTGCGTGGGTTCGATTCCCATCACCCGCTCCATTTTAAAATTTTTAATAAGTCAGTCAGTTTAAGCCGCAGTAGCTCAGTGGTAGAGCACTATCTTGGTAGGATAGGGGTCGCGAGTTCAACTCTCGCCTGCGGCTCACTAAATGAGAATGAGTGTTTTTATTCAGAAAACGAACAAAAACATCAAACAGTTCAACTCTGCGACAAATTTTGATTGAAATAATCCAAATAGGGATTTAAAAATATATAGGCCAGTAGCTCAATTTGGCAGTAGCACTTCACTCCAAATGAAGGGGTTGGGGGTTCGAGTCCCTCCTGGCCTGCCATTTTATTAAAAAAACTCTTCTAAAATATCTTAAATGAATGAAAATTCAATAATACCTGAAACTAAACCTTGAAAGTTAAAAGTTTTGGAAGTCATTAAAGGCTCATTCTTCAACAAGACATCAATTGACTTAAATTAATTCCAATGAGTACAAAAAAAAATGCCACCACCTCTTCCAAATTTGATATAATTAAATGGCTATTAGTGGTGTTGTTACTTGGCACGGGCATTGTTGGTTTCTATTATTTTGAAGAACAGTCGCTGCTATTGCGCGTTGTCAGTCTATTAGGGATAGTGGGCATTGCAATCTTTGTTGCTTTACAAACGGATAAGGGCCATAGAACTAAAGATTTTTTACAACAAACGCATATTGAAGTCCGTAAAGTCGTTTGGCCAACACGGCAGGAAACCGTACAAATGACTGGCATTGTCCTTTTAATGGTTTTATTGGTATCCTTAATTATCTGGATGATGGATAGCCTTTTATTTTGGCTAGTTCGTTTGTTCACAGGCCAGGGAGGGTAAAAAAATGGCTTTGCGCCGCTATGTTGTGCAAGTCTCTTCAGGATATGAACAGCCTGTCAAGTCTTCTCTTGATGAAAAAATAGCAGAGGCTCGTAGCGAATTACAGAAATGTTTTGGGCCAGTTATCGCGCCAACCAAAAACGTGATTGAAATGCGTTTAAAGCAGAAACTTCATGCCAGTATTTTTGTAGAGATGGATATGGAGGCTACCGATGTTGAGCAATTGGATGATGAGGGTAAACCTTTACGATTCAGGGATGAGATTTATCGTTTTGTTGGAAATGTGCATGGCGTTTTAGGTATTGGCGTAAGTCAGCATTGGTATGTTGTACAAGCCTATTCTGGATATGAAAAGTCGGTAAAACTTTCTCTTGAAGAACGAATAATACGAGCACGCCCCGAATTACAAAAAAGTTTTGGGCAAGTTCTTGTACCGACTGAAGAAGTTGTTGAAATGCGTGAAGGTCAGAAACGCAAAAGTGATCGTAAACTTTTTCCTGGTTATGTTCTTGTGCAAATGGATATGGAAGAAGTTGACAATGAACAAACAAATGAAGAGGATGAACTTTTGCCACTGAGGGACGAAATGTGGCATTTCGTTAAGGATGTTCCCAAGATTTTAAGTTTTATTGGCGGCACTCGTGAACGACCCGCACATATTTCTGATAAGGAAGCCGATGTGATTTTGCAGCGTGTTCAAGAGGCTGCGGAAAAACCCCGTCCTAAAGTGTTATTTGAAGTGGGTGAAGTGGTGCGCGTTATTAAAGGGCCTTTTCGTGATTTTAATGGCATTGTTGAAGAAGTCAGTTATGATAAAAACCGTTTACGTGTTGCATTACGGATTTTAGGACGTTCAACACCTGTTGAACTTGAATTTGGACAAGTTGAAAAAGAATAGAAATGAGAGTCCTTTATAAGTCTAAGTTATTGATTTTAAAGTAATTAAAATGTAATTATTAAGAAATAAAAAACGAAATTAGCTTAAAAATCAAATACTTATATATTTAAAACCTCAAAAATCAATTATCGGTTTGGCTCAAAATCTAACCCATTTTCTGAAGATTTTTGAAATCGGATTTTTTCTAGGGGAGCTTCTTTAAAAAGCGTTTGCACCCAAATAAGGATTTTATAAATGGCGAAAAAAGTTTCCGCTTATATTAAATTACAAGTTAAAGCTGGTCAAGCTAATCCCAGTCCACCTGTTGGACCAGCTTTGGGGCAACATGGTCTCAATATCATGGAGTTTTGTAAAGCATTTAATGCCAAAACTCAGCATCTTGAACCGGGTATGCCCACCCCCGTGATTATCACGGCTTATTCAGATCGTAGCTTTACTTTTGTCATTAAAACACCACCCGCTTCAATTTTATTGAAAAAAGCGGCAGGTATTGATAGTGGAAGTAAAACGCCACATACTCATAAGGTTGGTAAAGTGACACGAACGCAATTGGAAGAAATAGCAACCGCCAAAAAGCCTGATTTAACGGCTTCTGATATGGACGCTGCGGTGCGTACTATTGCGGGTAGTGCGCGTAGTATGGGTATTGACGTGGAGGGGGTTGTCTAAATGGCAAAGAGAACAAAACGGTTAAAAGCAATTAAAGCACAATTACAGTCAGGGAAATATTACCCTATCAACGAAATATTTAAACTATTAAAAGAACTTCCATCAGCAAAATTCAACGAATCTGTGGATGTCAGTATTAATTTAGGAGTTGATCCACGTAAATCTGACCAAATGGTGCGTAGTTCAACTATTCTACCGAATGGCACTGGTAAAAAGATACGAGTCGCTGTTTTCACACAAGACGGTGCGAATACAACAGCAGCTGAAGAAGCTGGTGCTGATATTGTTGGTCTTGAGGATTTAGCTGAACAGGTGAAAAAAGGCTTTCTGGATTTTGATGTCGTTATTGCATCCCCAGACGCAATGCGAGTTGTCGGGAAATTAGGTAAAATTCTCGGTCCGCGTGGTTTAATGCCGAATCCAAAGGTGGGTACTGTCACTCCTGATGTTGCAACGGCTGTGAAGAATGCAAAAGCAGGGCAAGTACGCTATCGTACTGATAAAGCTGGTATTATTCATTGTAGTTTAGGTAAAGTTTCATTTACTGTTGACGCTTTGTGTGAAAATTTACAAGCCCTTCTTACGGATTTACAAAAGCATAAGCCAAGTACGTCAAAGGGTGTTTATCTGAAAAAAGTGACTGTTTCGACGACGATGGGTCCAGGATTGTTTGTAGATCAAACTAGCCTGTAATTGTTCTTATTTCAGTTTCTAAAATCATTATTGATAAATGGTAACGACTCAGTTAGCCTTGAAATTGATTTCAAGGCTGAATCGTTACAATTCATATTTAAATGTGCTAGAAAGGCAAACATCCTTTCTAGTGATTAAAACTTTGAGCTACTGGATATTCTTCTCCAGCAGTCATCAAAGACCGTCGGTATCAGTTAATAGAAATAACTGAGTAAAACCTTCGCAGATGGCAAGACCAATCTAAGGTGGTTTTGCTTTTTTAAACCAACCAAGGAGAGCGTTAATGCCGCTACTGCTTGAAGATAAACGAGCTATTGTTTCTAGCGTTAATAAAATAGTCAGTGAAGCCCATTCTGCTATTGTTCTTGAATATCGCGGTATGACCCTTGCTGAAATGACCGAACTACGGACAAAAGCACGGGAAGCTGGTGTTTATTTACGTGTCGTGAGAAATACGCTTGCTCGACGTGCCATGAAAAATACGGATTTTGAATGTTTACAAGATGTTCTTGTTGGACCAGTTGTACTGGCATTTTCAATGGATGAACCAGGGGCCGCGGCGCGTGTTATCAGTGAGTTTGTTAAAACAAACACAAAATTAGTTGTTAAAGGGATAGGTTTGGGTGGTCAGTTATTGGAAGCGCAAGCAATTGATAAAGTGGCGAAGTTACCAACCTATCATGAAGCAATAAGTCAACTGATGTCCGTGATGCAAGCACCTATCACTAAATTGGCACGTACTCTCAAAGAGCCGCATGCGAAATTAGTACGCACGATAGCCGCGATACGCGATAATAAAGATGAGACGTGAACATAAGCTCTTTTAAAAAAATGTTGTTTTTCTGTCTTATCGCTTTTTTTATTTAACAGGAGATTGTTATGGCAGTAGCCAAAGAAGAGATTTTAGAAACCATCGCTAATATGACCGTTTTGGAAGTGGTGGACCTTATCAGTGCGATGGAAGAGAAATTTGGGGTGTCAGCGGCGGCAGCCGTTGCACAAGTGGCAGTCGCATCAACGGATGCACCAAAAGAAGAAGCAGAACAAACGGAGTTTACTGCCATATTAACCAGTTTTGGTGAGAAGAAAGTCCAAGTCATTAAAGTGGTTCGTAGTATTACTGGTCTTGGATTAAAAGAGGCTAAGACTTTGGTAGAAAGCGTTCCTACTTCACCTATAAAGGAGAATGTACCTAAAGATGAAGCCGAGAAAATTAAAAAAGATATTGAAGAGGCAGGTGGTTCTGTTGAAATTAAATAAGGCTTGACTTAAAACCAGTGCTAACTCAGTATTTAATTTAGTCTCCTTTAGGATTTTAGTCTTGCCATTTCAAGGCTAAGGAACACGCACAAAATAATTTCCACAACGTTGCATCAAACCTGACAGATTTTAACTTGTCAGGTATTTGAGGTTTTAGTTTTCAAAAAAACTAAAACCTCGAATGTGGTCGATTTTATTTTATGTACATTCCTAATTTTATCAAAAGAGTCTCTTGCAAAACTCTTTGAGTTTAGATTCGATTTTTTTCAAAAAGTCGAATTTTCATTTTCTTATCTCTTCGAGTCGAAAGTTTTTTTAAAAAACCTCGAACCCTATCCAATCAATTATTCTCAAATTGCCAACATGGTAATTTCTATTCTCATCTATCAAAATCATTTCATTAAAAGCGCAGGAAAACAAGAGTTTTCAGGCCAAAAATTTAGACTTCGAGGCTAAAGTTTTTTTTGCAAAAAAACTTTAGCCTCGAACTCATTTCCGTTTTAAAATTAACCATTCGATGTTAAAGTATTTCATTCATCGATGTTAAATGATAACCTCGAAAACCAATTTCCAAATTCCATGAGCTATTCTTTCAGCGAGAAAAAACGCATACGCAAGGACTTCGGAAAACGCCCAAGCATCTTAGATGTACCCTATCTGCTTGCTATCCAAGTCGATTCATATCGTCTCTTTTTGCAATTAGATACGCCACCAGAGCGGTATAAAAATCTTGGACTTCACGCCGCCTTTAAATCTGTCTTTCCGATAGTCAGCTATGCGGGTCATGCTGCCCTTGAGTATGTCAGCTATCAACTCAAAAAGCCTCAGTTTGATGTGAAGGAGTGTCAGTTACGCGGCTTGACTTATGCGGCTTCATTGAAGGTAAAAGTGCGTTTAGTGTTATATGACAAGGAATCTAAAAATAAGTCCGTCAAAGCTATCAAAGAACAGGAAGTTTATATGGGAGATATTCCCTTAATGACGAAAAATGGTACTTTTGTCATTAACGGAACTGAGCGTGTGATTGTATCTCAATTACATCGTTCACCAGGTGTATTCTTTGACCATGATAAGGGTAAAACACATTCATCAGGAAAGTTGCTATTTAATGCGCGAATCATACCTTATCGCGGTTCGTGGCTGGATTTTGAATTTGACCATAAAGATTGCCTTTATATTCGCATTGATAGGCGGCGTAAGTTACCGGCAACAATATTATTGCGTGCTTTGGGGTTTGATAACGTTCAGATATTGAAACGGTTTTTTGAAACATTTCGCATTAATCGTGTCGGTTCTGACTTTTATTTTGTCCTTGATTTTGAACTGTTACGCGGTGAAAACGCCGACTTTGATATTAAAGGTCCTGATGGTGAAATTATCATAGAATCAGGGCGACGTTTTAATTCTAAACATTTGAACCGATTAAAAAAAGAGGGAATTTCTTCGGTTAAGATTCCTTATGAATATAATAATGGGCAATTGGGCTCATCTTTAATAGGTAAGGTGTTAGCCCATGATGTGGTTGATAAGGAAAAAGGAGAAGTGATTGCTCAAGCCAATGAAGAAATCACAGAAAAATCCCTCAATGTATTATTAGAACATCAGTTTGAATCTTTTGATATTCTGTATTCCAATGATTTAGATAGAGGACTTTATATTTCTGAAACATTGCGTATTGATCCCACTACGACACCTAAAGAGGCTTACTTGGAAATTTATCGCATGATGCGTCCAGGTGAGCCGCCGACAGAAGAAGCCGCAGAAACGTTATTTAAAAACCTATTTTTCACAGAAGAACGTTATGATCTATCCACTGTTGGACGTATGAAGTTTAATCGTCGGGTTGGTCGTCCAGACTTAACTGGAAAGGGAATATTATCGACGGAAGATATATTGGATGTTTTACGCACCTTAGTTACTATCCGTAATGGTTCAGGTGTCATAGATGATATTGACCATTTAGGCAACAGACGGATTCGCAGTGTTGGAGAAATGACTGAAAATCAGTTTCGTATCGGTTTAGTTCGTGTTGAACGAGCGGTTAAGGAGCGATTCAGTATAGCAGAAATTGAAAACGTTATGCCACAAGAGTTGATTAATGCGAAGCCAATATCTGCTGTGATTCGAGAATTTTTTTGTTCCAGTCAGTTATCACAATTTATGGATCAAAATAATCCGCTTTCTGAGATAACGCATAAACGTCGTATTTCTGCCCTTGGCCCTGGTGGACTCACGCGAGAACGGGCTGGTTTTGAGGTGCGAGATGTACATCCGACTCATTATGGGCGTGTCTGTCCTATTGAAACACCAGAAGGACCTAATATTGGTTTGATTAACTCTTTGGCGGCTTATGCTCGAACCAATAAATATGGTTTCTTGGAAACGCCTTATCTGCGCGTCAAGAATAATTGCGTTTTAGAGGTAATGAAGGGTAAAATTGCTAGATTGTTACAGGCGGTGAAAGAAGGGGGGGAGAAAAATCATTCACCTGTTAAAGACTTACGGGAGTTGTTGGATCAATTTTATAATAGCGGTAATAAAGAAGATTTCGACTCTTTTACTGATGATTCCTTATTAAAATTCGCCAATAATTTACTTAAAACTGATCAAATAGACTATCTGTCAGCCATTGAAGAAGGCAGTTTTGTGATTGCTCAGGCTAATGCGAATTTGGATGAGGAAGGGTATTTTAAAGATGATTTGGTGACCGTGCGATTTGAAGAAGAATTTACTGTTGCAGCACGGGATAAGATTAATTATATGGATGTATCGCCTAAACAAATTGTCTCTGTCGCCGCTTCTTTGATTCCTTTTTTAGAGCATGATGATGCGAATCGTGCTTTGATGGGTTCCAATATGCAAAGGCAAGCCGTTCCTTTGGTACGAACGGATAAGCCTTTGGTGGGTACCGGTATGGAACGGTCAGTTGCGGTGGATTCAGGTGTCACAATTGTTGCCGAACGTGGTGGTATTATAGATTCTGTAGATGCCGCTCGTATCGTTGTCCGTGTAAATGATAATGAGGTTGTGAGGCATGAAAAAGCGATTAATGAATTGGATTCAACGGCAACACTTCCCTCCTTATTAGATTCAGGGGTTGATATTTATAACTTGATTAAATATGTGAGGTCTAATCAAAATACCTGTATTAATCAAAAACCACTGGTCAAACCCGGGGATATTATCTGTAAAGGGGATGTGTTAGCAGATGGGCCTTCAACAGATTTAGGCGAATTAGCGTTAGGCCAAAATGTGCTAGTGGCATTTATGCCATGGAATGGCTACAACTTTGAAGATTCCATCTTGATTTCTGAGCGTCTCGTTCTTGAAGATCGTTTTACTTCGATTCATATCGTGGAACTGAGTTGTACGGCACGAGATACTAAATTAGGGCCAGAGGAAGTGACGGCGGATATTCCTGGTATCCGTGAAACGGCATTGAGTAATTTGGATAAAGCCGGCATTGTCTCTATTGGGGCTCAAGTTAAGCCTGGTGATATTTTAGTTGGTAAAGTCACACTAAAAGGGGAAACGCAATTAACACCGGAAGAGAAATTATTACGAGCCATTTTTGGAGATAAAGCCTCTGAAGTGAAGGATAGTTCTTTACGGGTTCCAAGTGGAACAATGGGTACCGTTATTGATGTACAAATATTTACCCGTGATGGTCTCGAAAAAGATGCTCGTGCTTTATACATTGAAAAAACTGAACTGGATAAGGTTAGGAAAGATTTACGCGATGAACTTCGTATTTTAGAAGATGATATTTTCTCGCGTTTAGAAACACTTTTGATAGAAAAAACTGCACAAAGTGGTCCTGAAGGCTTGGCCTCTGGTACGGTGATCAGCAAAGATTATTTGTCCAGTTTAGCGCGTGGTTTATGGTTTGAAATACAATTACAAGACACAAGTATTCAGGAGCAAATAGAAAACTTTGCTCGGCTGATAAAAGCACAGCGACAACGTTCAGATGAACTTTATGAAGAAAAGCGACAAAAATTGAAGGCCGGCGATGATTTAACACCGGGTATTTTAAAGATGATTAAAGTTTATCTTGCGGTGAAACGGCAGGTGCAACCCGGGGATAAAATGGCAGGGCGACATGGTAATAAAGGTGTGGTTTCTATGATTGTACCTGTTGAAGATATGCCTTATACCAAGGAAGGCCAGCCTATAGATATTGTGTTAAATCCTTTAGGCGTGCCATCTCGGATGAATATTGGTCAAGTTTTGGAGACGCATTTAGGTTGGGCGGCGAAGGGATTGGGTGATCAGATTGCTATATTATTACAGGCGGTGAAAGAAGAGAAGTTGGAGGAAGAAGAGAAAAATAGGGAAGAGATAGAAGAGAGGAATGGAGAAGAGAAGGAGATAGATAATTCACCTGTTAAAGACTTACGGTTTTTTTTGGATACTGTTTATAACAGTAGCGGTAAGCAAGAAGAATTCGCGGTTTTTAGTGATTCCGAATTGTTAGAATCAGCCAGTAATTTACGTCAAGGTTTGCCAACACCGGTTTTTGATGGTGCAAGTGAATCAGAAATTAAGGAAATATTGAAACTAGCTGATCTAGCAGAGAAGGAGATAGAAGAGAGGAATGGAGAAGAGAAGGAGATAGAGGAGAAGGAGATAGAAGAGAGGAATGGAGAAGAGAAGGAAATAGAAAATTCACCTGTTAAAGACTTACGGGTGTTTTTGGATACTGTTTATAACAGTAGCGGTAAGCAAGAAGAATTCGCGGTTTTTAGTGATTCCGAATTGTTAGAATCAGCCAGTAATTTACGTCAAGGTTTGCCAACACCGGTTTTTGATGGTGCAAGTGAATCAGAAATTAAGGAAATATTGAAACTAGCTGATCTAGCAGAGAAGGAAATAGAAGAGAAGGAGATAGAAGAGAGGAATGGAGAAGAGAAGGAGATAGAAGAGAGGAATGGAGAAGAGAAGGAGATAGAAGAGAGG
>JAOZSV010000107.1:15647-16443 GCA_029939505.1 Thiotrichaceae bacterium
AATGGAGAAGAGAAGGAGATAGAAAATTTACCTGTTAAAAACTTACGGGTATTTTTGGATAAAGTTTATAACAGTAGCGGTAAGCAAGAAGATTTAGCGTCCTTTAATGATTCCGAATTGTTAGAATTAGCCAGTAATTTACGTCAAGGTGTGCCAATGGCAACACCTGTTTTTGATGGTGCAAGTGAATCAGAAATTAAGGCCATGTTGAAACTGGCTGTTCTACCAGAAGTGGGTCAGACAAATTTATACGATGGTCGGACTGGGGAGGCTTTTGAACGTCCTATCACTGTCGGCTACATGTATATGTTGAAATTAAATCATTTAGTAGATGACAAGATGCATGCCCGTTCTACGGGGCCTTATAGTTTAGTCACTCAACAACCGTTGGGTGGTAAGGCTCAATTTGGTGGACAACGTTTTGGTGAAATGGAAGTGTGGGCATTGGAGGCTTATGGTGCCTCGTACACATTACAAGAGATGTTGACGGTCAAATCTGATGATGTGAATGGTAGAACGAAGATGTATAAGAACATCGTTGAAGGGGATTATCGTATGGATGCGGGAATGCCTGAGTCGTTCAATGTGTTGGTGAAAGAGATTCGTTCTTTGGGAATTGATATTGAGTTAGAACAAACTTAATATAATTGTGTTCGAGGCGAAAGTTTTTTGAAGAAAAACTTTATCGCCTAAAATGGAGTTCGAGGTTTTAGTTTTTTTTCAAAAAACTAAAACCTCGAAAACGCTTTAGCTTTGGGCGTTTGGTATCCAACATTAACTTTGGGCGTTTATAGGA
>JAOZSV010000312.1 GCA_029939505.1 Thiotrichaceae bacterium
AAAGAAATCGGATTTCTAAACTCGAATAGAATCGCTTTGCGTAACATCAGTTATTAATACGGACGAAAATATTCTGATGTAGGCTGCACCCCCTTGTGGTTGCCCTGAGTAGTTACTTTTTTTGAAGAGAAGAAACTTGGTTTCCGTGAAAAGATTTATCTGAAAAACGATAAATTTTTTATTTAGCAGTTTCACCAGTGTTTTTTTTAGTCCACTCATCTGCTAAACGTTTCCCTTCAGCCATTTGTTCTGGAGATAACTGTGCTTTCAACTTGTCAAGTGCAGCAATGGATTCTTCATTTTTTTGGGCTGCTGAAATTGAATACCACTGATAAGACAAGACTAAATTCTGTGGAAGACCCAGGCCCTTTTCATACATCATGCCTACATTATATTGTGCCGCAAAATCACCTTGTTCAGCCGCCTTGCGATATAACTTTGCTGCTTGCGCGAGGTCTTTAGTAACTCCCTCTCCTTGGAAATACATTAATCCCAAGAATCCCTGGGCAGCAGAATTTCCTTGCGCCGCCGCTTTACTAAACCATGCGACGACTTGCTTAATGTCTTTAGAACCTTCACCATCACGGTACATGACCCATAGATGATATTGCGCTAAAACAAAACCTTGATCGGCTGCTTTTCTAAGCCAGAGTTCCGCTTGTGGAATATCCCGCGGGGAACCTTGACCATAATTGTACATCATGCCCAAATTGAATTGTGCCTGGGCGAATCCTTGATCTGCCGCTTTTTGATACCACTTTTTGGCTTTCACCAAATTTTTTGGAACGCCTTTACCGTCACGGTACATTGTCCCCATAAGGCGTTGTGCTTTTACATGCCCTTGCATTGCTGCTTTGTGGTACCACCGCACCGCATTAATAAAATCTTGGGGGACTCCTTTGCCATTATCATACATGAGTCCTAAATAATATTGGGCTTCAGCATGTTCTTGGTTTGCTGCTTTGTCGTACCACGTTTTTGCCTGTGCAAAATCTTTTTGATTGTAGTACGCCATCGCTTGTTTAAAAGCGTCTTCTGCCTCGCTTGCAATTACAAGTGGCATCCAAATCATATAAATCAATGAAACGGCTAATAAAAAAGTTCTATTTAAAAAACGCATTTTTTTTCCTCTAAAATAGATGTTCAGATAAATTAGTACAACGGATTTAGGAAATAAACGGATTTTAAAAAACGTTGTGATCGAGGCGATCACATTAACGCTGTGAATTTATTAGATTTAATCCGTTTATTTCTAAAATAAGTTGTACTCAGTGGATAAGTCTTATTATATTATAAACTTAATTCTTTTATAATACAATGTTCAAAAGGACAAGAGGAAATAAATATTAATTAAAACAATTACTTATGCGAATTAAGAGTTAAAAGAGGAGTCCAACAACAAAGCTAAAGCATTCGAGGTTTGAGTTTTTTAAAGAAAAACTCAAACCTCGAATGTACTCCAACAACAAAGCTAAAGCGTTTTCGAGGTATTAGTTTTTTGAAGAAAAACTAATACCTCGAACTCCATTTAAAAAAAATTCAACTCTTAATTCGCATAAACAATCACTTCTAAAGAGGTGATTAACGAATGTCTCATTTACAAGTCCATTTTTATATCTGGTCGAGGCTAAAGTTTTTTTCTTTTAAAAAAAACTTTAGCCTCGACATGAGTTTTAATCCATTCTTGCACTAAACCTTCCCCTTTTGCCAATTGTTCTACCGATAATTTTCTGACCAAAAAGTCTCGTCCCTTAATCGCTTTTTTATTTCCTTGTGCAGCAGCTAATGAAACCCATTGATATGCTAAAACCAAATCTTGTGGAACTCCATTACCTTTATAATACATCATGCCAAGATTATTCTGTGCATCAGACAAGCCTTGTTCTGCGGCTTTACGAGACCAAATAGTGGCTTCGCCAAAATGCTGCGGCACACCTTTACCTTCATAGTATAACTGTCCGAGTCCACTTTGTGCTGGTGCATAATCCAGTTTAGCAGCTTGACGAAACCATTTTTTAGCTTGACTGAAATCTTGAGGAACATCTTTACCTTTGTAGTACATCAATCCTAAGTGATATTGAGCTTCGGTATCGCCTTTTGCTGCCGCTTTGCGATACCATTGTTTTGCTTTTTCAATATCTTGATGAACAACATCGCCTTTGTGGTAGATTTTTCCCAACTGATATAGTGCTTTAGGATATCCTTTTGCTGCGGATTTTTGGAACAATTGTTCGGCTTTGGCAAAATCTTGATTGAGTCCATTGTTATTGTAGCTAATGATTCCCAATTGATAGAAAGCCTTAGCATCATCTTGTATCGCCGCTTTCTTATACCATTCTTTGGCTTGGGCTAAATCTGTTGTTCCACTATTGCCTGTATGATACATCTGCGCGAGATTGTATTGCGCGGGGGCGAATTTTTGTTCAGCCGCTTTGCGAAACCACTTTATTGCTTTAGCAAAATCTTGAGTCACGCCTGTACCTTCATAGTACATCAATCCTAAATCGTTTTGTGCCTGCACCATTCCCTTAGTCGCTGCTTTTTGATAGCCAACTTTCGCAATTTTAAATTGCCTTTTTTTATAGAAATTTTTGGCTCGGTTGAAAATCATTTCGGCATTTTCGTCCGCAAAATAATTTTTTTCAATATCTTCATCATGGACCACTTCTGGGGTTGAACTGCAGCCAAATAGCCACAAAAAAATCAACAGAAAGAATATCTTTTTGAACATAATTTTTATCCAGAAATTTATTGAATTGTTAATTCTTAATTGTTAATTCTTAATTGTTAATTAGGAATATTATTTGAGGCTAAAAAACTTTAGTCTCAAAAACTTTAGTTTCAAAAACCTCAAATTCCAAATTTCATTAGTTAAATTGACGTAAAAATCGTAAATCATTTTCAAAAAATAAGCGTAAATCATTCACACCATAATACAACATGGCTAAACGTTCAACACCCATTCCAAAAGCAAATCCCGTATATCGTTCATTATCAATTTCTAGTGCTGAAAAAACATTGGGGTGTACCATACCACAGCCAAGCACTTCTAGCCACCCAGTTTGTTTACAAATGCGACAGCCATCACCACCACAAGTGACACATTGTACATCAACTTCAGCTGAGGGTTCAGTAAAGGGAAAATAGGAGGGGCGAAAACGTACTTGCAAATCTCGCTCAAAAAATTGTTTGATAAAATCATCCAAAATTCCTTTCAAATCAGCAAAACTGATATTTTTGTCTATCATTAAGCCTTCTACTTGGTGAAACATGGGCGTATGTGTTAAATCAGAGTCGCAACGATAGACTCGCCCAGGCGCAATAATTTTTAGAGGCGGTTGCCGTTCCTTCATCACACGAATTTGTACTGGTGAGGTATGAGTTCGCAAAAGCGTTTGTGCGTCAAAGTAAAAAGTGTCGTGCATTGCTCGTGCAGGGTGGTGAGCGGGAATATTAAGGGCTTCAAAATTATGATAATTATCTTCAATTTCAGGGCCTTCTTCAACGTTAAATCCGACTTGTGCAAATAATTTTTCAATACGCTGTAGGGTTTGCGTGACAGGATGCAATCCGCCTTTTGTTTGTCCACGCCCTGGTAGAGTAACATCAATACGTTCTTGTGCAAGCTGCGTCTCTAATTCAGCTACTTGTAGGGCAGCACGACGTGTTTCAATCGCTTTGGCAAGCGTTTTTTTTGCCTCGTTAATTGCTTGTCCAGCTTGTGGACGTTGCTCAGGTGGTAAATTGCCCACCTGTTTGAGTTGCGCGGTGAGTTCCCCTTTTTTGCCCAAAAAATGGACACGCACTTGATCAAGGGCTGTTAAATCTGGGACATTTTGAATTTCTTGTTGAGCTGTTGTAATCAGTTCTGTAAGCATTTTCAGTTATCAATCAGTGACTTGTTTCAAATTCAATTTAGAATATTATTATTCAGTGTTAGCCTACGCCAACCGAAATAATGACTAAGAAAATAAATAACCCTGCCAATGTACCCATTATAAGTCCACTTGCCAATCCTCCGAGAGTGGCCAAAATTGACCATTTTGAAACAACACCCAACCGGATTGCGCCTAGAACAGCACCAACTATAGCAGGATATATAATCATTCCATGTTGTTTTTTGAACGCGACCCCTACTACGGTAATGGAGAGTATAACACCTCCCAAAAGTGCATATTTATTTTTTTCATAGTTTAAAAGATATGAACGTAATGATGCTTTTTGTAATGCTTTTTTTGATAAATAAATTTCTCCTTTTTTAAAAAAAACAATATTATCGGGACTGGTTGCAAGATGAAAATTATTTTCAACTCGTCTTTGAATATAACGTCCCTTATAGCCATTGACTTTGCCAGTTTCAAGAAGTTCATTTATTTCGTCTTCGCTCCATTTACGAGTTCCGCTACCAAGACTAACAAGTTCCTGTTCTTGTTCCCAGGCGATAAGGGTGGCTTGTTCTTTATATTGCTTCATTCTTTCCTCTTGTGATGTACAGGAAGAAAGTATAATAAGAGATAAAAATAGGTGAAAAATAATTTGTTTTATTGGATGTGATTTTATGTTCATTTTTTCAATTTTTTTTAAATTGATGTTCAGGTTTCTGCACGTAAAAATTTGAACATCGATTAATAAAATATAATTCATTATTAATAACTTTAATTGATTTAAAAACTTGACATTTCAAAAAAATGTAAAGTATTGTAAAATATGCCTTGATAGTGGTTAGCCGTTAAAAAAATGGGTTCAAGTTTCGAGTCAATTTGAGGTTTAAGTTTTTTGAAGAAAAACGTAACTACTCAGGGCAACCATAAAGGATTGCCCCTACAACATTTCAGCCTAAAGT
>JAOZSV010000313.1:0-2807 GCA_029939505.1 Thiotrichaceae bacterium
AGAAATCCGATTTTTTTTTCAAAAATCGGATTTCTTAAACCTCGTTTCGCCGCTTCTTAAACATCTTGGAAACATAGTGCGTCACATCAGTTAATAAAACAAGTTATTAATCAATAACCACAATTATCCCCATTAAGGGCTTGAATTATACCATTCATAACCTTCATACGTCCTGCTTGGACACCAGTTGCGATTCCGACGGCTTTATCGTTATCGCCAGCATAAACTGCTGGAACAATTTCAGTCTCACGGGTATTTTTAAACGCCGCCCAAGTTTCCTCTAAAGTAGTGAGTTGAGCATCATCAATCTTGTTCTCGTCTTTAAGCATAGCTGCAATCGCTTTTTCCAGATCGATGCTTGCTTTGTCAATCTCTACCTTCAAATCATCTTGCTCGGCTTTATCCGTTGAAACCACCATCATCATCAAATTCAAACGAGCCTCAGCTAAGGCTATTCTCGCATCACAAATGGTTGCTGCTTGAACCCATTGCGTCGCAAAAAATGCTATCATTCCGCTAATCAAAAGTTTTTTCATAACGAGTTATCCTCAAGTTTAATAATTGATGTGATCAGTCGAGAGTAAATATCACATTGAGGCTAATTTTTCAAAAAACGTTCGCCTCGAATACTTATATCGCTTTTACGCACTGAGTACAACGGATTTTAGAATCAAACGGATTTTTTTAAACAACGCGATGAATTGATGACGAAGAGAAAGTTTTTTGAAAAAAAACTTTCTCCTCGTCGATTTAATCCGTTTGATTCTAAAAATCCGTTGTACTCTCTGTTGTACTCATTCTTATTAAAGAATCAATAATTTATGATATTTAATGCGTCAGTCCTATTATAGTTAAATGTGCCTATCTTCTATAGAGAATATTAAAAAATTATAAATAAGTTGTCAAGGGTAAAATTGGCAAAAAAGAGAAATTATATACAAGTGCGTTTTAAAACTATTTAAAAATCAAAGTGTTAAAAAAATTCTGTTCTGGAGTACAACGCTTTGGCGACTTAGGAACGTGCATGAACCTATCCCGCCCTATTCAAAAATGCAGAATAATGAATAAAAATAGTTTTTTGACAAAAAATGAGGTTTAAGAAATCCGATTTTTTCAAAAAATCGGATTTCTAAGCGGCGAAACGATATTTAAGCGATTTTTTCAAAAATCGGATTTCTAAGCGACGAAACGATGTTTAAGAAATCTTTGAAAAAAATCGGATTTCTAAGCTCGAATAGAATCGCTTTGCGTAACATCAGTTATTACATGGAGACGACGTTTCTGATAATAATGTCAATGCCTGATTTCTTGACCAATGCCAACCGCGCCAATTATCTGAAGAAGCCTTTAAAACACGATGAGATTGCAGATTAGACCATAATGTGCAACGTTCCTTTGGTGACAAATTGGGTAATGCGGTTAATAAAGTCGGTACCACATCAGCACTTAAAGAAGTCACATAGTTGGCTTCAAATCGTTCACCCGCTTGTAAACGGGTTAAATTCACTTCAGCAATCCGTGCGTCTGGATTGATCAGATGTAGTACAACTATAAAAAGCAAAGCGGTGAGTATGGTTCCAAAGACAAAACAGGTTCGCTCTCCATGTTTGTGTAATGCCGTCAGACTAAACAAGATAAATATTATCACCAGCCAGAGCATAAAAACACTGGTATAAAAACGCAATTCGGTTAATCCATAGACGTTAATGTATAAAAACATTCTATGCGCTGCTGAGGCTTCAATAATCATTGTCATTATGATCATGATTATTGCTAAAACGGTGTAAATTTTTTTCTCTAATTGACTAGAGGGTTTATACAGCCACTGTGCGAAAAGTAATAAAGCCATTACGAGGGAGGCAAGGGTGACTAATTGGAAAAAACCGCGCCGGGCATAGCCTGCATAAGTCGCTTCTTGTGATGTTTGCACCAGTGTATCACCACCAAAAAAGTAGGTGAATTGTACGATAATAAAACCTAAAAATAGGAGATTAAGCGTACTTAATATCATCACAATTTCGATGCGGCTTAGTTTCCATCTGGGTAAGACAGGGCGTTTTTGAATTAAGCCTTGATTAAGTACGCCACCACGAAATACGGCGGCGGCGATCCAGCTACATAAGAGAAATGTGAGCAGATACTGTATAACAATTTCCTTGTTCCATCCCCAATTTAAGAGTTGATTAATAGTCTCTTCAAAGCGGGCATCGGAAGCGGTGAGTAAATATCCAAATACCATTAATAATGGTATGGTCATTATTAAGCCTCTGGCGACAGATCGTCCAATGGTTCCCCAGCGTGCTTGAACTTCATCCCACCGTATATCTATAGTGAGCAATCCATAATAACTGTTAAGCCCGTATCTGGTTGAGTTCAATAAATCTTGAAACACTTCAGAGACATTAAGACGTTGTAACTGTTTTCGTGCGCCCAGTGTAAAGGCGAAATTAATCGTCAATAAAAGGCCCAAGGCACTTAAACCATTGAGTATCAATGAATCACGCCACGCAAAAGTCAACGCAAAAAAAAGTCCACTCGCGATTAAAGCGTATCCAGCATAGCTCAAAGGTTGCTGCCTTCGTCTCAGAAGTAAAAAGATCGTCACTAATAACACGCTAAACAGGGCAATGTTGATTCCCCAATGTTGCTTGTCAAATAGAAACGCACCTAATACGCCTAATAATAAACATCCGCCTACTGTAGCGAGGGCAAGTAGCTGTTTAACCGGTTTGATTTGAGTTTTTAATTCATTCATTTGAGTTTTTCCTATTTGAATTGTTCCCAAGGCTGAAGCGTTGAACTCCATA
>JAOZSV010000313.1:2907-4841 GCA_029939505.1 Thiotrichaceae bacterium
ATATCAAAGCTGAAGCGTTGAACTCCATAATATCAAAGCTGAAGCGTTGAACTCCATAATATCAAAGCTGAAGCGTTGAACTCCTCAGCCGTTAGCTTTGTTCAATAATGGTTGCATACAAATCATGTTCATCAGCACTTGTCATCTTCACATCAACAAAGTCTCCAGGGACTAAATCCCATTCTTCGTCGATAATCACCATACCATCTATTTCAGGGGCTTCAGCTGCACTTCTGGCATAAATCGTTTCAGGGGTGACTTCGTCTATTAGCACAGTCTCTGTTTGATTAATTCGTTCTTGAAGTTTATTTGCACTGATAATACTTTGCGTTTCCATAAAACGGGCTAAACGTTCTTCCTTAACCGTTTCGGGGATAACACCAGGCAATGCATTAGCCGTTGCACCTTCAACAGGGGAATAAGTAAAAGCACCCACACGATCTAAACGCGCTTCTTGTATAAACGCTAATAATCGTTCAAAATCCTGTTCCGTTTCGCCTGGAAAACCAACAATAAAGGTACTACGCAAAGTGATGTCTGGGCAAATTTCGCGCCAGTGGGCAATGCGGCGTAACATGTTTTCACTATCTGCTGGGCGACGCATGGCTTTAAGAATGGATGGGCTGCTATGTTGCAGTGGTACGTCTAAATAGGGCAAAATCAAACCCTCTGCCATTAATTCAACCAGTTGATCAACCTGTGGGTAAGGATAAATATAATGTAACCGTACCCACGCGCCGAGCTCACCCATTAGTTTTGCTAATTCAAAAATACGTGTTTTTATTGGGCGATTTTTCCAGAAATCAAGGCGGTATTTTTTATCAACACCATAAGCCGCTGTATCTTGAGAGACGATTAATAATTCTCGCACTCCCGCGCTCACAAGAAGTTCCGCTTCGTTGAGTATATCATTGATAGGGCGGCTCATTAATCTGCCACGCATCGTTGGAATAATGCAAAAAGTACATTTTTGATTACAGCCCTCAGCAATTTTAAGGTAAGCATAATGACGAGGAGTCAGTTTAATACCCCCAGGGGGGGCTAAATCAATCAGCGGATCATGTTGCGGCGGCAATTCTGCATGAATCGCAGCCATCACTTCATCCAAACAATTTGCGCCTGTCACTGCTAAAACTTCTGGATAATTTGCCTTAATGAGATCGCTCCGCGCTCCTAAACAACCTGTGACAATGACTTTATCGTTTTTTGTTAATGCCTCGCCAATCGCTTCTAAAGATTCTGTGATAGCATCATCAATGAAACCGCAGGTATTAATGATGATGAGATCAGCCTCTTCATAGCTAGGCGTGATCAAATAACCTTGAATACGCAATTGGGTGAGAATACGCTCTGAATCAACTGTTGCTTTTGGACAACCTAGGGAGATAAAACCGATTTTAGGGATAATCTGAACCATACTTAATTTACCGCGCTATCGCTTTAACTTACTGAATTATAACGTCTTTTGAAGAATTTCTGAATGGGTAAATGAATATCAAGAGGTTCATCAATCACCTCTGTATCATTCATAGTAAAGGTTCTATGTTGCTTGGGTTGTGAGTAAATGTCTATTGCTTCTATTGAAGGTATCGCTAAACATTTTGGAGTCCAACGCTTCAGCTTTGGCGAATTTTGGAGTCCAACGCTTCAGCTTTGGCGCATTTTGGAGTCCAACGCTTCAGCTTTGGGATTAATCCTTGTCAATCCTGATCAAAATTGAACTATAATTAGTATATATCTGTATAGGACATTTTTATTGTTAGAATCAGAATTTTCAGAATATTCGAGGCTAAAGTTTTTTAAAGAAAAACTTTAGCCTCGAATTGAATTTTCAGAATTAAAAACTGATGTTACGCACTATGTTTCCAGAATGTTTAAGCGATTTTTGAAAAAAAATCGGATTTCTAAGCGGCGAAACGATGTTTAAGAAATCC
>JAOZSV010000108.1 GCA_029939505.1 Thiotrichaceae bacterium
ACGTCTATAGTAAATATGTACTTGGAAAAATTTTTTTTCAATTTGTCCTGACATTATTTTCTACAGCACGTCTATAGTAAATATGTACTTGGAAAAATTTTTTTTCAATTTGTCCTGACATTATTTTCTACAGCACGTCTATAGTAAATATGTACTTGGAAAAATTTTTTTTCAATTTGTCCTGACATTATTTTCTACAGCACGTCTATAGTAAATATGTACTTGGAAAAATTTTTTTTCAATTTGTCCTGACATTATTTTCTATAATACTAAGGAAAAAAAACAATGCTTCTATATGATCTATACATGCAAGATCAAAACTCGCTTATCAAAGAGTTGCAGAACACTTCAACATCGCAGGAAGTTATTCGCGTTATCCATGAGTACCTTGAAAAAGTGACTGATCAGAATGGTGAGTATATTTCTGGACTTACCCGCTCTCAAGCACAGGTAGCACTGTCAATTCTTGGCATCTACCAACAACATTTTCGCAAGTTGTTAAATACCTTTGAACCGATGACCAACATCAGATCAGATCAACATGCGCCTTCTTCACAATCCCATGTGAAAATTGAGGAAGTTGAAGCTGCTATTGCTGGTATTATTGGTGTTGGAACTTTTGCAAGTATTTTGAACCCACTGCTACTAACTATTCCGATAGGAGCTATAATGGGAGTAGTAGCAGTAAAAATTAAAAATAATATTCAGGCATCAGCTAACAGTAGCAACCAAACAGCGAATGAACCAAGCATAAGTTCACAACATATTGACTACAACCCTTTCATGGCTGATTTGGCAGATATCTTTAAAACCGTTGACAAGGTGGTCAAAAAGTTTGGAGAACTGGAGGATGCAGCGCGTCCACGTCATGTAGAAAAACCAAAGCTAGAAGATCACACCCAGTTTCTAGAATTTATTCAGGATATTCTTGGTTGGTATCAGCGCAATAAAGGTAATCTGCCAAAATCTGCCCAGCGAAGGTTAGATTTGCGTCTTGAAGATCAATTGCCTGATCTGTTCTCAAAATACAATATTCAGATTAGTTACTACAATCCAGAAAACAATGAGCGCGATGATGTTTTGTTCGATTATGAGGAGGAAGTAGGCAAACCAAGATTGAGTGCGCCTATCATGAATCGCCCTGCCTTGTCCAAGGAGGGAAAGGTGCTACTACGCGGGCGCGTGACCAAACCGCAGCAATCTAGCACTATTAAACAGTCATAATATATGACTAGCAAGAACTGAGTCATGCACGCCACCTATTTGAGCTTTGTGTTGTCGGTTTCAATATTGGTCACGAAAAAACAGCCTTGATGGAGGTAAATCTCAAATCAGAGTATAAAAAGATTAATGTGTTCAAAATCTAAGTCAACAGCTAAGGCAATTTATAGAAGTTTTGCTTATTGGGGCAACAATATGTACAAACTGAATCATCTAGAACCAATTTTATTAGTTGTTTTGTATTATTAGTAACTATTTTTTATAACACGAGGAAATTATGAGCATTGATTATAATAACAAACTAAAATATGTTGTCGGTTTTGACCTAGGACACGGGGAAACCGCTTTGATCAGAATAAATCTAAATTCGACGAATAAAATCGCTTCAAAAATTGAAGTCGATAACAAAAGTAATTTCATTACAGCCATTGCTTATCATCCAACAAAGGGCATATTGATCGGCGAATCCGCGATCAAAACAGATGGTGTGAAAGAATCGCACTTGGCGTTTAAACGGCGCCCGCGCCCTGATAATGATTCTGAATATCAAAAGATAGTGAGCGATTATGCTGAGTATATCCATACTAAGATAAAGGTTAAAGGCGAAATCACTGACGATAACACATTGTTTATAATTGGTTGTCCAACAGATTGGTCTAAAGACATCATGAGGGCCTACGAAACTATCTTTCGCGACCATGCTAAGATCCCTTATATTAAGGTGGTAGCTGAGTCTCGTGCTGCTTTGATGAACAGCATTGAATCGGGTAATATAGATACCAAGGTAGGTGATCATCTACAAGGACAGGCATTGGTAATTGACTTGGGATCATCCACCTCAGATTTCACTTTGGTTGATTTAAAAAATCGTAAAGCAGAGCAGTTTCATTTTGGGAATGATCTGGGTTCATCTTTAATTGATAAATTAATCTTTCGGTACATACTTAATAAATCTAAGCAAAAGGACAAGCTTGTCTCTTCGTTCAAGCAATCTACACTTGTTAGAAATCGCTGTGAATTAGCGTGCCGCAAGGCTAAAGAAGAAACGTTCGATAATCCCAATAGTACTTCGTCAATTTTTGAGGAAATAGAAGTAAAAAAAGATAAAGAAGATAAAAAAGATAAAGAAGATAAAGAAGATAAAGAAGATAAAGAAGATGAACTGGATTTTAGAGGCAAACTCACAACTGAAGTAATGGACAGAATTTTAGAGCAACCGATTAAAGATTTACGTGACATGGAGAAGATTTTTGATAAAAATTTTTCAACTTTACCAAACAATTGCTGGAAGGAGGAACTGAAAGCACTGCTACAGAAAGTTAAACAACTGGAATCAAGTAAGCAACCTAATATGCTGTTATTGACTGGAGGAGCATCACGTATGAATTTTGTCAAGATTGTATGTAAAGATCTGTTCCCCATGGCGAAATTAATTCAAGGGCTAGAACCTGAATACTCCATAGCCAATGGTTTAGCTTACACAGGGCGAATTGATGTGCGTTCACAAAGTTTGATATCAGATGTTAAGCAGAAGTTGAAAGAGTTGACACCCACAATTAAAAAACAATTGCCCACCCTGTTAGACACTTTAGCTGAAAATTTGACAGAGTTTATGATAAACTCTATAATCAAGCCTGTGTTCGAGCAGTGGAAAGAAACTGATGAATCGATAGCAATATTGAAAGAAGGTGTGAAAGATGAAGCTAAGCGAAAAAAGGATAAAATGAAAGATAAACTGAACCATGTGCTTCGTAATTCACTTTTTTCGATTGCTGAAAAATTTCATGATGATAACCTTGTTAAGATTGCTGATGAATACGACATACCATCCAAATCGCTTGATGCTTCAAATGAGGTAAAAAAGATATTTCAGCAAGATATTGACTTATCTATAATTTCTGAGTTTATAGATTCAGAAGACTTATATGCCATCATAGACGAGCTAGAAGGCATTATAGAGCACATTCTTGTTGGTGTTATTATAGTAATTATTTTCATCCCTCTTATGCTATTCGAGAGCGTTAAGTGGATATGGAATTTGGTTTCAGGGGATAGTAATGAAGGTAGTCGCGAAGAAGAAAAGAAAAAGGAAAATGAGAACATATCCTCAGACAAAAAGCAAAAGATCAATTTTGATGAGGTGATAAATAAAAAACGGGATGAAATCGTTGGTAAGATAAAACAAAAGTTTGCTGATAACATTAAGTTGAGAGAAAATATACTTAAAGCAGCACATGATGTAATTTATGGGACAATTATGAAGAAAGTTGATGAAGCTCGGGTCTTTATAGACTAGGAGAAACTATTATGACTTCCAACAACAATCCAATTGCCATGCCTCATAATGATATACCAGTAGCTGATATATCATCAATAGACACAGTTGCGGTTTCCCATGCCCTCCATGCAGCACTGTCTCGTGCGTTTCTGGATCTTCCATTGGGTGAAGCTATTCGCCCGCTTCCTCAGATCGCCGCGCCGCGGACTGAGGATCCGGTATTCTTGCGGCTGAAGCAAATAGGCAAGCCACTAGCTGGATCAGCACAAGAAACTCTAAATGCCTTACAGAATATGCTTACTGCAGGCCACGCGCCCGGTAAATTTACCGTGATTTTTATTCTCGCCAGTGATGGCAATCAAAACAGTATCTATATTGGTGCCCAAAGCCACGAAGCTGGGAAGTCTGCTAAGAGTTTCTTGCGCAGCATGGGCAATTTTCTAGAATCTAATTTGCCCGGAACTCAATTAATAGCTTGTAACGCAGACGATGATGTGTTTCTGAACAGTTTTCAGCAAATAGGAGATGACTCAGAAGATGAGTTAAGCTATGGCATAGCTCTGACTGGTGTGCCATCGTTCAAGAGTGGTGAAAACAGCGGTTCTCCGCAAACATTGGATCGTATGTTGAATGGAATGCGCGGTCGCCCCTTTATTTACGTGGTAATTGCTGAACCTGTGAGTGGCTGGGAAGTGGACAATATCATCCATAGCTGCCGCGACCTCATCAGCGATGTGCATACGATTATTAAGACCGATGTCACACACTCAACTAACATCCAACAAACTCAAGGTGGGGGAGAAGCTCAAACCACAACAGATTCTACTTCAAAGACTGAAAGTGAGACTCACGAAGAGACCACAGATGAAATTAGTAGGTGGCAGTCTTTTAAGGAAAATATTATTTGGACAAATCTTGGAATGAATAAACCTATAGAAGAATCTGTAAACAGCACAACAAAATCGACAACTGTACATCATGCTAACTCCCATAGCAGCAGCACTAACTGGAGTGTTGCGTTGAGCGCCGGGAAAAATATGGGACAAGAATATATTAATACCCACGCGCAAGCTGTAGAGACACTATTGCAGCAATATGTTAAACGCTTCGAGCAGTCTCGTGCGCTGGGCTGCTGGAATGTAGGAGTATATCTATTTGCCAATCGGAAAAATGTTGCCGAGCAAGGTGCGATGCAGATGAAGGCACTTTTAACTGGTGAAAAAAGCCTCTATGAGCCGATCCGCACCCACGAATTGCATAACATTTGGGTAGATAGTGTATTAAAAAAAATCCGCAATTTTGAGCAACCCATATTAGCACTAGTGAAACCTAACATCGAACATGGGAGACAACTCACCCATGCTGATAGGCTAGAACACTTATTGGGTGCTAACTTCAGCCAGTTAACTACACCCCTTAATACCGAGGAACTTGCTCTACTGACCAATTTACCGCAACGGGAAATAGCGGGCATCCCACTAATACCAACCACTACATTTAATCTGAATGTAGTGCCTCCCAATTCCGATGATATAGTGCTTGGCAAGTTATTGGAAGGAGGAAGACCAATATCCTCAACCTATGGTATTTCACCGCATACATTAACCAAACATACCCTCGTCACAGGCACCACGGGTAGCGGTAAATCCACCACAAGTATGCGCTTACTTAACGAATTGTTCCACCAGAATGTGCCATTTATGGTGATAGAGCCAACCAAAGATAAGTATGTGGAATGGGCTATGGCAGCCAATAAAAAATTGCCACCAGAAGAGCGCATTAGGATTTTTATGCCCGGTGCTGCTACCAAGTGGCGGGATCAGTTGTTAACTGAGCAGTTGCGCCTTAATCCGTTCGACCTTGTATGGCTTTCCAAACAGCACCAACCTTTGGTGCTTTCCCACATAGATCGCCTTAAGTTGATCTTGAGCGCGTCATTCCCTATGCAAGAAGCACTGCCTTTCCTACTGGAAGAAGTGCTGTTCGCTGTCTATAGCAAACCTTTCAATTGGTTGGGGGAGCAGCTACCCTCCTTTGATACGCCCAGACCAACACTACAGCATATGCTGGATGTGATAAAGGATATAATCAAGCAAAAGGTTTATAAAGAACGAATTAGCACCAATATTATCACTGCACTTATGACACGCATCCAAAGTTTGCAGCGAGGATGGAAGGCACAATTGTTCGATCAACAGTACTCCACACCTTGGGCTGAACTCTTTGACCGCAATGTCGTTGTCAATTTATCGCAATTGGGTGAAGACACAGACCGCGCTTTTGCCATGATGCTGTTGCTGCAATTTCTCTACGAATACCGGCTGGCACAACGAGAAACCAACTTATTACAAAATGAGACTAAACCTTTGCAACATATAACAGTGGTAGAGGAAGCACACCGTGTCCTAAAAGGTGCAGCTACTGGCATGTCGAACGATGCACAAGGAAAAGTAGCAGAAATGTTCTCCGATATTATGTTAGAAATTAGCCCCTACAGAGAAGGCATGTTGCTTGTCGATCAGGTGCCGACAAAACTTTTACCAGATGCAATTAAGAACACCAATCTAAAGATAGTCCACCGACTTGTGGCCAAGGATGACCAAGATGCAATGAGTGGCAGTATGACGCTGACACCAGATCAAGCCGCCCTAATCAACCGCCTGCGCATAGGACAAGCCATAGTGTTTGGCAATCAGGACGACATGGCAGCGTGGGTTCAGGTGACTTTAAAAGACGAAGCTCATCGGTTGGACTAATTTACTGCGTCCAACATTAAATTTAGAAAGTAATGTCTGTTATTAAACACCGATTTTTACAAGCCCTATAACCGTCATATAGTAACCCTAAATTAGGCAGCTAAAATCTTTACAATCCTAAATATATCGGTACTTTCGCTTATTTTTACCCATCCATTTAATTTATCAAAGTATTTACCTAAAAAATTGACGCGTATACTTGTAACACGTTGTATTTGAAATGAATTTTATAATTTTCACTCAGTATTTTTAGCCATCTTAAAATCTGTTGTTGTCGCAGAGAAAGTTTTTCAACTAAGTACGCATAAATCTTTTAACATTTTCTGTAGGGTGGGCAGCGTGTTTTTGCTGCCCACCAACTTTCTACAAAATGTTAATAAACTTTTGCGTACCTACTTACATAACCACAAACCCTACCCCTTTTTTCCTCAATGAAACAATTAACTTCGCTAAACTTCGCGAGTATTCTATTGTAGGCGTAGCAGTAGCCATTTTGGGATTGCCAGGTACCAAACCTTCGATCTTTTCCTCCTGTAGTTCCCGGCGTATGACAAACTCAATAAGGGTTATTGCCTGCAACGCAATGGTCAGGAGTAGCCAGGTAAGGTGGGCAACGTCTTTTTGGTGCAACGGCAAAACGTTCAAACCAGATATTATCCACAAATTCCAGGTAATGATTAACACTCGTGAAATGCCGATGCACACCACGTTTGCCCACCCGATCTGGTTTAATAAGGTGACATAAAAATGACTGAAATCAAGATAGATAAAAAAGAACGTTTTATTCCTATTGGAAGACAGAAGATTGTCAAGGATTTATTAGCCGCTTATCATTGGAATGATAAAGAACGTCAAGGTTTTAAAGAATTTTGTAAAATTTTTATTGCCTTATATCATCATAAGTTTCATAAATATTCTGAATCCTTAAAGCATTGTTATATGTCTTTTAATCCTGATAATGACCATCTCGTGGAGAAAGATAATAATGAGGATAAAAAGGAAATTCTGCAACAGTTGACTGATGAAATCGTTAAATTGCTGAATCATGGCAATTACGAAGTTCTTGATAAACCCGCTTTAGAAACGGCAATGACTGCTGATTCATATTATGGATTAAAAGTTTATGTTGATTTAGATGATTTTGAACAACTGGTTGTATATTATCGTGGTTCCTCGATGAGGGAGGAATATAAACGTACTTGGACTCGCTTATTTTTTAAGAAAAAGAAAATTGAAATACCCATTTATAAACGTTTGTTTTTAATGGTTAAATTTAAAAAAGAAGATGAGCGTGTAAAAGAATTGGTCGCTGAAGGTGAAACAGAAAAGAGGGCGAGAAAATTCGTAAAAAAATCACGAAAAAATTTGCCAGATGAGTTTTCTGAGAAGCATATTTTTTTAACACTATTTAAAAATCTGCCTCGTTCAGATTTAGCAATGTTATTTCCTAATCAACAAGTGCGACTAAAGCTGTTTGATAAAATCAGATTAGCTTTAGCTGGTGGTGCTGGTACCATTTTTGGAATATTTTCTATTATTGTTAAAGTAGGAACTGCTATTGTTAATCCAATAGCATTGGTTGCTGCTTTTATTGGTTTCGTTGTCATTATTGTTCGTCAAATAATAGGTATTTTTACTCAGCGTACTAAATATATGATGACTTTATCGCGTAATTTGCATTTTCATGCTTTAGATAATAATTTTGGCGTGATTAATAGTTTGGTTGATGTGGCTGAAGAAGAGGAAGCTAAAGAAGCGATCTTAGCTTATTATTTTCTTTATACTCAAGCTGATAGAAATCATACTCAGGAAAGTCTCGATAGAGAAATTGAAAAATATCTCAAAGATAAGTATGACGCAGATATTGATTTTGAAGTCTCAGATGGAATACGTAAATTACGTGAAGAAGGGATTTTAACAGAAGAAAATGGTGGTTTTTTAAAGGTTTCTGATTTAAAAACCGCCTGTGTTTGCATGGATGATAAATGGGATAATTTTTTTAATCCTGCTGAAGAGATGTAAATTTTGAACAGGATTAGTGTGACTGAAATATGATGTAGAAAAAATCTGCTCAAACACCGCCTAGGGATTTATCCCTAGGCGGTGTTTTAATGTGATTAGCTTGTGTTTATACTCAGCGTGGGAATAAATTGAACTTTTTATTAGAAACGCGCCGTTTTTTTTTAAACTTGGTTTATTGTCTCACTAAAAACGGTTTTTTACCTCATTAAAAAGGTAACTACTCAGTCTTAGTACAACGGATTTAAGAATCAAACGGATTTTTCAACTTGATTTAGTACAACGGATGAACGGATACTTACCGGAGTTTAGTTGTACTCAATGATTGTCATTTGAGGATGATAAATCCGTTGAATTCCCTAATCCGTTGTACTCAATTTAGGGCTGACTAGTTACTTAAAAAGTTTAATTTATAACCGCGCTCAGGAATGAAAATTGAAGACGAACTAAAATTGACCGGTTTTTAAAAACCGGTCAGGTTTGGCTTGAAAGTTTTGGATGTGATTAAATCTTCATTCCTCAGTCTATTCAGGTTCATTGGAAATCACATTCACACATAATTCATTAGAACGCCTGACCAGTTCATCTAGCTCATTATGCTGTAACCATTCCTTTAAAGCCGTTGTTCTGTCTGCGGGTAAGATGGCTTTTAGCCGCCATCCCTCTTTGATTCGTTTCTTTTTTATCGGGGTAATTGTGGCTATCACTCCACTATGGATTTTCAGTTCTTTTTGTAAATGGTTTACTTGTGTCAGTGGTTCTGAGGTGATTATTACACCTAGACATGGTCCACCTTTAGGTCTGGCTGAACTGCTAGAAGGTTGAACTAGAGACGGAATAGGCTCATGGTGATGAAGTAGCGGTAATCCGACTAATACGCATATAAAAAGAACAGCTAGTGCATAATAAGGACGATACCTCGGTTGGGCATGATTGCTTGTAAATAGTGAACGCCAATTTTTCAACCATGACCATGACTTTTTAGAGGTGGGCTGTTGTTTCTCCGCCTCTAAACGCGCTAACACTTTTTCCAATATATGTGGATAAGGAATTTCATTGGCCTCTTTAGGTTTATCTGAATACGAGAGTAAGGCTGCTCGAAAAATTTGCGCCTCTCGCACAATTTCAGAATCCGCATCCGGCACTGATTTACCTGCAAGCAAATCTATCCAACCTTGCTCCTCTGGAGTCAAAATGGAATTATTTGATATCCTTTCCCAACACTGTTGGATGGGCGAATATTGCATAAGCCTTTGTTTACAGTAAGAAATATAATTTATTGTTTCATTATAATTTTTACCGATTTGAGTCGCTACATTTTGTATAGAGTGATTTTGTGCGAGACAAACAATTACTTCTAAGCACTTGAAAAGTGAGACATTATCATCGTCACGTTCTAGCAGTGCAAAAGCATGTTCTAAGTTTATCTGAAGCTCAAAATCATTCAATTCTCTTTGAATTGTTTGATTAGACATGATATAGATTCCGGTTAAAAATGGATTGTGTTAATTCAAGAGAAATCTTGGACTAACATTCTTTATAATTAAGAGGCTATTATTTATTCTTGCAAAACTCATGGATGAAAACGAGGGCGAACACGCAGATTCGCCCCTACAATCCTGAAATACCTGATGTTTTGTAGGGGCTGCGTGTTTGCCCTCATCACAAGAGTTTTCCAAGAACCTCTATATAATAAATATATAGACGGTTTTTTTTACTTAAATGTAAGGGCGTTTTGAATAAATTTGTCAGACATAACTACATATTTGTAGGCTCAATGCCATTGATTTAATGGCAATAATAAAGGATTCCCCCTACAATAAAACGTTTGTTTTTCATAATAACATAGGGTGGTTTACCCTTATTAAAGGCAAACACAAAATAATTTTTTTTATTGTAGGGGCAATCCCTTGTGGTTGCCCTTAATTTGTAGGGTGGGTAGAGCGATACGCAGTAAGCTATACCCACCATAGATGAACATTAATTCACATAAAATTACGGTCACATTCAACAGAATGATCCTCTTTAGCGTTTTTTCGCCAATAGTCACTAACAACACTTGTGGCAATTTGATTCAGCCAAGTTGAGATACGACAATCAGAGCTAAAACTTTCAATATTCTGAAAAAATTTTAAAAATATCTCTTGTAAGACCTCATCTACAGAATCCTTTGGTATATGATATTTGCAGAGGACATGATAGCACAAACTTTTCACATACCGTTTATACAGAATAAGGAAACCTTTTTGCCCTTGATTGCGTATATCTTCTAAAGCGTGATCATCCATCATATATATATGGACTCCCTCCCTCTATGAATGGAAATTGAAAATGTACCTTAAATGGTCTCCGCTAAACTAATATCCCCCATGATTTTTGGATGTTGAGGTAGCTGATCTCGTTTAGATTTTCGCATCTCAATTGCTGTGTCGTCAAAGAGACGCTTAAGGCTAAGGCGGGGATGACGCTTTAATTGTTTCAGAAAATTTCTGGTAAAAGTGCCACCATCTTTATCTTCCCACGCATTTTCATCTTCTCGCGCTGCTGCGAAAATCACCCCCTTGAGATGGGCAAAAGACTGAGGTGAAGCGAAATTAACATTTTTAACATTTTTAAAATGCCCTAAACTGCCTTTTTTAAAAGATTTAACCTCTATATGTTGATTTGAGTACCCTCTACCCATATTCATACCGCCCGAAAAACAAGCATCAAGAAATGTCAAAATACGCGGTGTCGGTAAGGCATTGACTAATTTAACTAAACGATCATCGGTGATCACTTCATTTCTATCCGGCATTTCTATATCTTCTACATTTACAGTAACTAGAACATCATCATAGTTATCTGACTCATCTCCATTATCGTCTTTAACATACGAACCATGTCCAGAAAAAATGATAATCACCAAATCCCGTGGTTTAACCAAGGGTTTTAAATCGATTAATGCCTGTTCAAATTCGGCACGATAAACATTTTCAATCAAACACACTTGTTTATTGGGTACATTAAAGCGATTTTGCATCGCCTTTTTTAATTGTCTGGCATCTTGATTAGCATATTGCAGTTTGCCGGTATTCGCTCCGGTTGAAAAAATAAAAGTTTTTGATTGCCCAGCGCTATGTTGTGGTGAGATTTGACTCCAACAACGACGTGATTTCGTGTTTTCAGACGGATATGTATTTGCTGTTAGCATGACAGTCACCGTTAAGAGAAAGTAGATAATAAATTGTTTTAACATGTCATTTATTCATTAGGTTAAGATTAATGGTACACACGCACTGTTCCACTGTGAACAGTTGCGCTACTTTAACCTGACTATATACCATAGTGCTCGGTTATAATAATTGGCATCCGCTCCTACAAGCTGGGGACTATTGAGCCAACCCCCCTCATCTCCATCAGTTCCGCTATGTTTCTCCCCTGTTGAAAACAGATAGCGATTCGTTTCGATGTTTTTCAACATGTAGGTCTCTCCGTTTTTAATGACTTCCCACATTGCTCGTTTATAATAATTGGCATCCGTTCCCACAATCATAGGACTCTTAAGCCAACCTCCCTCATCTCCATCAGTTCCGCTATGTTTATCCCCGGTTGAAAATAGGTAGTGGTTCGTTTGTTTGTTTTGGAACTGGTAGATATCTTCATATTTATGAATCAGACACCAGTCTGCTTGGCCATAATAATTGGCATCTGCTTCTCCTACACCTACAATATTAGGATTTTGGAGCAACCCCCCTTCATTATGATTAACCAGGGTTCCCGTTGATAATACATAGCGGTTACTCTCTTTATTTTTCAACCGCACTACATTTGCACAGTCAACAGTACTCATACTCCTTATTATAGCTTGTATTTCCGGTGTAAGGTTTAACAGCAGAGTCGTCACTAACATTTCATGATTTCGCTTATCAAGTTCCCATAATGAAGGATGGTTACAAATTATTCCTTCCGCTTTATTAAGTCTAGCACTAACACACCAATCAGGTTTTGATACTGTTTGCAGTTTTGATGTACTGGGTTGACCATACCATTTTTGTAAGCCCTCAATATCCTTAGTGCTAAGTTGACCATTTCCACTCCATTTCGGATTACAATAATTCATAACAGAATCGAGATCATAATCAGTAAGGTATGTATCACCATCACCGCCCTGACGTTCCTTCTGACATTCTAGCGGCGCGTCAGCTCGATTTTGTTCATGTGCAAAACCTAAAGCATGTCCAAATTCATGGATAGCCATCACCTTGATACAAAAATATAACTCTTTACGACAACTTGAATTCCAAGAATTAAACTTGAAATTTAATACCATGCCATTTTTTCTTCCATCTAACTGATTCCCTAATCCTTTAGTATGTGGAAAATAATCATCAATTAGTATCCTAATTCCTCTACTCCTATTGTGACATTTAGACCAGCCAATAAATTGAAGACTAGAATAACGTTGCCAAGAATCCTTGATGGCTTCCTTAGTCCACTCTCTGCCTTCCTGATTGGCATCAGAGGGATTTTCCCAACAAACCGGTATAATATTTGACGACCACTTACTGGGCATGTAACCTGAAATCGGGTGTATATCCTCCGACAACGCCGTCGAAGAATAAAAAATACGACTTACAATAGCAATAATATAAGCTATTTTTAGCGGTTTCATTTCCCATATCCTTATCACTGAGTTACTGGACACCATTGCCCTTGTGGACAAAGTTTTGGAACTTCTTCATAAAAAGTATATTGCTCTGACTGATATTCCAATGAAGACCAGTCTTCCGAAAAGGAAAAATCCTCTGGCTTGAATTTCTTGAGAGTGGGATTGTCATTACAAATACTATCCCAAACCAAGACTTCACCATCCTGAAATTCTACGCGGTTTTTCCATGACTTTAAGATTGGTTTTCCGAGAGCATTAGCCCGACAACTAAAACCATCTTTAAACCAATAGTAACTTCTACCCTCAATCTGACTGAAATCAAAATGATTTGAATTATTCTTTTCAATCATATTATCATGACAAGAGGCCAGAAAACTGATATTTATTATAACAATAATAATGGTGTTGATTAATTTCATTAGACTATACTTGGAATGGTTTCGAGGTTTGAGTTTTTCTTCAAAAAACTCAAACCTCGAATGGTGAATGAAAAAAAATTAATAAATGTAAGTAATTGTTTTTAAAAACAATATTTATTTTCATGGAATGGGGAACAACTTTTTTTAAAACGAATTTTCACCACCCCAGACTATATTCCATATTATCTTACTTACTTAAAAAAGGCAATTAAAAAATCATAAAAATGGCTATCTTATTGAAATAAAATAACAATGTTTGTTCCATTGAACACACCTAAAATCTGTTTTGATGGAAATGTTTAGTGAGTAATTAATCTTCGCGGTTAGCCTTGAAATCAATTTCAAGGCTAAAAACTAAAGTCTGTTAAAACAGACTAATTTCGAGGTTTTTGAAAAAAATAGAGGCGAAATTTAAAGAAAAAACTTTCGCCTCGAATTCTAAATACCCGATTATTTCTGCACAAGTACTTAGGGATTTGCAGGGCGAATGATTTTTCTTGATTGATTATAATTTGAAGGGGTATTTTAATGGATGCAGTAACGGTTAATCACGCGACACAAAACCTAAATCTTATGATAGGGCAAGTTATTGCTAATGTTGAACCGACTATTATTTGTAATGATAAAGGCGAAAGAGCTTTGTTAATGTCGATGGATGAATTTAATTCCTGGCAAGAAACACTTTTCGAGGCTAAAGTTTTTCGTCAAAAAACTTTAGCCTCGAAATTTGTTATCTAACCTGGGGAATGCTGAACATTTAGAATCAATTGCTCAAGCTAAAATGGGGAAAACCCAAGAAAGGGAGTTGATTGAAGTATGAAATTAATTTTCACTGAACGGGGTTGGGAAGTGACGTAGGCCGTTGCACAGTCCTTTTCGTGCAACGGCTTCCTCATTAAAAAAGTGGTGCCGTTGCACAAAAAAGACGTTGCCCACCCTACATGGCTTTTTTAAATTTTAAGAACCTATCCCGCCCTATTCAAAAATGCGGAACAATGAATAAAAATCGTTTTGTTTTTAACCAAAAAACGAGGGTTAAGAAATCCGATTTTTTGAAAAAATCGGATTTCTAAGCTCAAAAATGAATAGGGCCGGATAGGTTCAAGTAACTACTCAGCCTTGAAATGGCAAGAAGGCTGAAAGCTAAAGTTTCCAAAGGAGACTAAAGACTCAATTATTTTTATTTGAGCTGAACCTGCTTTAGCTTTTCGCCTTAAAATTGATTTCAAGGCTCTGAGTAGTTACAATTGTTTTTCATTAACAATTCATCATTTCGAGGTTTTCGTTTTTCTTCAAAAAACGAAAACCTCGAAAATCATTCATCATTAAATTTCGGAGAAAATCAATATAATGACTTTTAAACAAGTATTCTGCATTTTGTTCGGTTTTATAGGCATCATCACAGCCTGTTACGCTGAAAATCGAGCCCTGTTAGTTGGCATTGATAATTATCAATGTATAAATTCACTCGTCGGTAGTAAACAAGATGTCGAAAATATGACGCAGTTTATCCAATCCGAGTGGCACTATCAACCTGGGCAAATTCGCACATTGACAGATGATGATGCGACTAAAGACGGTATATTGAGGGCTTTTGATGAATGGCTCATTCAGGGCAGTCAAGCGGGCGATAAAGTGTTGTTCTACTATAGTGGGCATGGCACTTATGTTCAAGATAATAACGGCTATCCTGATGAAAATGATGGTTTTGATGAAGCATTATGTCCCGTTAATGCTTGTCAACAGAATGGCAAAAGGATTAATTTGGTTCGGGATGATGATATTAATCAGCGTTTGGAACGATTGAAGGACCGTCAAGCGATGATTATTGTTGATGCTTGTCACTCAGGTACAATAACTAAAAGCGCGTTTAGCCACTCTGATCCGACTATCAAAGTCCCTACTATTTGGGGAAAGCCACCTTCTAGCACAAAAAGTGCATTTGAACGAGGAGACGTTTTTGTTGAATCTCAAGGGGATGTTGTTGCTTATAGTGCTGTGGCTGCAAGACAAGTAGCCTTAGTCGATACCAGTATCAATCCGCCTAGGGGTGTATTTACCCGCCGTTTTATTGAAGGTATTCGAGATAAAAAGGCAGACAGTAATTATGATGGCAAAGTCAGTCATCGTGAGTTGTTGGCATATACGCGCCGTGAATCAAAAGCGTATTGCGATACCAAAATCCACTGTCAACGTGGCTTAACTCCACAGTTGGAAATGAAATCCAGTATGTCAGATGAGGATATTCGTATCTGGGCTGCTATTATTGATTCTATACCTCAGGGCGCGAATCAGGGCAGGGTTACAATTGAAACCCAATTTATTGAACCGCAATTTGGTGATTTACATCTGAGTATTTTGCCCTCTCATCGTCTTCAACAGGGTCAAAGGATGCAAGTCCAAATAGATAGCAGCCGAACAGGTTATTTATTACTATTTGATGTTGATAGTGCAGGCAAGTTAAAACGTCTCTATCCCAATCCATATCATCCCCAAAAAAGTGTCAGAATCATAGGGGGTAAACCACGCACTATTCCAGAGACCTATTCTGGCTTTGATTTATTGGTGCCTAGAATAGCAGGCAAAAAATTATTGGTGGCCCTTTTAGTGAATAATGCCAATGAATTATCGACATTGCAAGATTCATTGCCTGTCGCTTTTAGCCAAGTGAATTCAAAAAATGCCCAAGTTGCGTTACAACCGTTAAAGCAACAACTGGGTAAAATTTTGCGACGAAAAAATGTGGGTAATCATATCAGTTGGGCTATTGCAACGGTGAATTATGATGTCAATCCTTGATTAATTATAGACTTTCAGAAATTTGGAGTCAAACCTCAGAGGTTTTAGAAACCTCAGAGGTTTTTTTTCTGAGTCAAACCTCTGAGGTTTTGGAAACCTCAGAGGTTTTTTTTCTGAGTCAAACCGAGGTTTTTTTTTCTTAATCAAACCTCAGAGGTTTT
>JAOZSV010000109.1 GCA_029939505.1 Thiotrichaceae bacterium
TCGAGGTTTGAGTTTTTTGAAGAAAAACTCAAACCTCGAATCCTTTAGATTTGGACGTGTTTTGGAGTCCAAACCTTTAGATTTGGACGTGACCAAATGACCAAGTGCCAAATCTGAAGGATTCGAGGTTTGAGTTTTTTGAAGAAAAACTCAAACCTCGAATGGACTCCATAATATCCGATAACTTGTGCTTCAGTACTTAATCGGATATTTAGAAACCGAGTCGATTTCTTAGCCTGAATAAAATATCTGAAAACTTATGCTTCGGTTAGTACAACGGATTAACGGAATAAACGGATTTTTGTCAGTTGAGCTTGCTTTAAAATCAGTCGTTGTGAAACTCAAATCATCTCTTATTTCTTAATAAGACATCCTAAATTTTAAATCTTAAAACTTGAAGCCCTCAATTCTTGATAGCCTCATATTTAAATGATTGACCATAAATTTTTTTTTGTCAATATTTTTTTGACATTTTTCTCTAAATTTTCTCTAAATTTTCTCTAAACTCTCCTATTTATCAGGGTTCGTATTTAAATATTTTTTTTTAGATGTTTTGAAATTTAAAATAACAGTAACTTGATAGGGGATATTTTTTCAGAATTTGAATCAGAATTTGAGAATTTGAGAATTTTCAGAATAAATATACTGAGCCATGTCGGGTGGGCAACATCGGTGCAACGCCTTATGGTTGACCTCTTATGCCGTTGCACAATAAAAAGACATTGTGCAGCGGCCTACATGGCTGAGAAACGACAGATCTGACAGGTTTCAAAAACCTGTCAGGTATAGGAACCAATCAGTTGGAGTTCAGGACGAACTCCAACCAACGCGCTAAAGAGGTTCTGGCGTGAGAATCTCTGATTGAGATAATGCAGTACAAAATATATTCGGTTTTGGATCCCCTCCAACTGAACTGATTAACGGAGAAAATTGAGTCAAAGTAGAGGGTTCAGTACAGAATTCGAGGTTTGAGTTTTTTTGAAAAAAAAACTCAAACCTCGAATAGACTGTCTCGTTATTCCTGCCGACAGCTAATGGATAATCATGACATCCCACCATCAACCATTTCCCTTTCGCAATCAATGCCATAATGGCAAAACGCCCCTTCAATTTTTTCATCATCACCTGCATCGCTTTAACAGGTGACAGATGAGAGATTTCCAAATAATTGTAAAGCAAATAAGAGAGCGTTTCCGTTCGAGGTTTAAGTTTTTCTTCAAAAAACTTAAACCTCGAACACATTGTTTTTGGAATTAAACTGATATCCATAAGAAATTAATTGCTCTTGTATTTCAGAGAGATTATCAATAACGCCGAGGCACGTCACTGCAACGTCTCCGAATGAATATATCGGTATCGTACAGTTTAGGAGAGAACCAATTGGGGCTGGGCGAAAAAAAGCGATACCCAAATCGCCGATGGACTGCCAGTGGCTTAATAACTCCGACAGATCCAATGAGCAGTGATATTCAATCAACTCGTTCTGGAGGGTACATATTTCTAGTTCGAGTCGAACATTCTTTTTTGCTAAGACATCATGTAACACTTGAAAACACTTTAAAGTGTTTTCTGTTGGGTTCCGAAAGCCAAAAAGACTCTCATTCATATTCGTTACCTCAAGTTTCCAATGAATTAATGACTTCCTGAGTATATATATTCATTGTAACGAGGTCGAGTGTTGTAAACGATTATTTGCATTTTAACGTCTCAAAACCGATTTTTTTGTTCTTTTAAGACAGGTAAATTCTTCTGAAAATGTGGAAATCGGGTGATTTCAGAGGTGGCGACCGAGGATTTGGAACTCGCCTGTCGTTGTGCAGTTTGTTATGTACGTCAGCGTTGCATTAAATTTGTCAAAAAAACCCGTTTAAACAAGTTTTTAGTCTGACAACAATAACTACAAGGATTGTATATAAGAAAGGATTGGATCGATGCTTGTTTTTAATCTCGGTCTCCAACCTGTTAGCGTTTTTAATCTTATTTCCAACCTGTTAGCGTTTTTAATCCCTTTTTATATACAATCCTTGTAGTTAGCGTTTTTAATCCCTTTTTATATACAATCCTTGTAGTTACTGTTGTCAGACTAAAAACGAGCGGCCTGTTCGAGTCACCCGTTTTAAAAACGGGTCAGGTTTGGAGAAGGGAGGCGTGAATATTTTGACCTTTCAACTTGACGTACATAACAAGCTGCACAATGTTCGAGGCTAAAGTTATTCAAAAAAACTTTAGCCTCGAACAGAGAAATTTTAATCACCGGCGATTCTCAATGAGAATCACCGGTTTGCCACGTTTTCAGAAGCGTCGTCGTGTTTTAAGACACAAAAAAAAATCGGTTTTAAGACATTAAAATGCAAATAACCGTTTGCAACACTTGACCTGGTTCCAATAAAAAGATATACTCATTTCTTTTGATTCTTCTGAGGAAACCGGTTATGAAAAATACGGAAAGCATTTTTGGGTTTTGGAACCCAACAGAGAAAACGGTGAAACGTTTTCAAGTGTTTTCGAGGTTTCCGTTTTTTTTTCAAAAAAACGGAAACCTCGAAACGATGTATTAGCAAAAGATCACGCCCAGCTAGAATTGGTGATATGCACACTCCAGAACGAGTCGATTCAATCTTGGTGCTCATTCGATGTGTCGAAGTTGTTAAACGACTTACAGCTGCCCCACGGCGGTTTGGGTATCGCTTTTTTTCGCCCATTCCCCCTTTTTTTACCCCAATATGGTGTGATGCCCATTTATTCAATCGGGCACATTGCCGTCGCGTGCCTCGGTGTGATCGATAATCTCCCTGAAATACGGGAAAAATTGATTTCTGATGGGGCTCAATTTGATACCAAAAATAATGTGTTCGAGGTTTAAGTTTTTCTTCAAAAAAACTTAAACCTCGAACGGAAACGCTCTCGCAGCTGCTTCACCATTATTTAGAATCTCATCATCTTTCAGCGACTGATGCGATGCAGAGGATGATGAGAAAATTGAAGGGGCAATTTGCTTTGATGGCGTTAGTGACGAAAGGGAAATGGTTGATGGTGGGATGTCGTGATTATCCCTTAGCGGTGGGCAGGATGAGAAATGACTCAACCGTCTATTTCTGTACTGATACTAAGACGTTGTTTCAATTTACTCCCGCAATGTCTTCCGTTTTCGGGAATCCAAGGCCAGAGATATTCTGTGGCACAATACCTCAATCCGATGATATTCTCTTGTCAGATGTTTAAGATCATGTCTCGTGACCCTTTTTGGAGTCCAAACCTTCAGATTTGGACGTATTTTGGAGTCCAAACCTTTAGATTTGGACGTATTTTGGAGTCCAAACCTTCAGATTTGGACGTATTTTGGACTCCATTTTCAAAAAAAAATTCAACTCTTAATTCGCATTGAAAGAAGATTGACTCAATTATTTTGATTTTGATTAGATTTAGAAATCCGATTTTTGAAAAAAAATCGGATTTCTTGAACCTCGTTAAATTCTGATTCAAACAAGGGTGAAAAAACAAAAAAATTAATCTTGTTCAAAAATCAGTTAGCCAATCCGATCCAACTTAAAATGATAATGAATAAATCGTTTAAAATCATTAACGATTTTGAGAGAATCCTTGAGCAAATCACGTTCTAACTTATTTAATTGACTTGGCTTAATGTAATTATCATACACTTCTCCCTCTTTCATTTTTTCCAGTTCAAATTGGAGACGCAGCGAAATCATAAAACCAAATGCTTCAATTAAATCCGTCGCAAAAGCCTTCTCAAAAATCCCTTTTTCAGTAAGATGTTTGATACGTTCAATCGTACCCAACTGAATAATTTTATGTTCCAATGCCAAACTGCGAACACCATGAACAAGTGGAAAAATGCCGCCTTTTTTTATATCCAATTGATTTGCATAAGATTTATCGACAATAAACGTCGCAAATAAACTCAATGGCGTTTCAAATGAAAGCGTTGGTTTAGCAAAATGAGAAAAGAAGGCTTGGTTATCTTGTAAACGTGCATACAGATACTTTCTTGCCTCATCAAGCAATGTGACATCACCTGCCACCGCCTTTGCATCACAAAAAATCGCCAATTCCAAAGGCGACTTAAATTCAATCACCCATTGAAAAATCTGATCTTTAAATCCTTTTAAAAAACGACACCAATTCCTATTATTCACCATAATTTTACCCTGACAAGCTGGATATCCAAAATCTATCAGCGTTTCAGTCAACTCCTGAGTGATTTTGTCTAAATCCTGACAAACAAAACCATCTCGCAAAATAATGGCATTATCCTGATCCGTTTTCAGAATTTGCTCCCCACGCCCCTCACTGCCCATCACAATGAAACAAGAATTATTTAACAATGCGGGCGGTGCAATAAACGCATATAATTTTTTTAACACCTGTTGATTCAATTCCGTCATCCATTGCATTAAGTATTTGATTTTCATACCATTCGCATTAAACGCCTTAATCATATTCGTCATATTTTGACTCGCCATCTTCAATTGCGCTTTATTTTGAGCACGATCAATCTGCACCGCAACAAGACGGGTATGATTAGACAAATAACTCAACAAATCAATCTGCTCTAATACCCCAATAATTTCATGATCCTGCTCAATCAATAAATGTTTAATGGAATTGCGAAGCATAACCAACAGGGCATGAAGCAAAAAATCATCGCGCCCTAAACTAATGAGATCATAAGAAGCGATATGAGCAATGGGATTATCTATAGAATAACGTTGCAATACCACATAATCTCGAATATCTTTATCAGTGACAATGCCAATGCCCTTATCCCCTTTCACTAAAATAAAACTATTTTTCTGATGCGTCATCATTTGCACCGCATCATAAACGGAAGAATCCGCTTCAACAAAAACGGGGGTTTGCAGATAAATCTCTTTGATTTTCGCCACCATGAATGACGCTAATTCGGTATTATTGCGCTGTTCAATTAGGCTATTAAGGCGTTTAGACAAATCCTGAGAATAAAATTTTTTTAAAGCATCATTACTTTGAATGAAATTCAAGAAAAGTGTTTTAGGCAAAACATAGCAAATCAACTCTTCTCGCACGATAAAATCGTTTTTACTGATTCCATCTAACAATGACATCGCATCAAAAGAATCCTGGGAAACATAAACGGAAACCATTTCATCATCACGGGTTTCTTGCACAACCCCTTTAATAATAATATAAAGTGCATCTGGAGAAGTGCCCTGTCGAATTAAATGTTCCCCTTTTTTAAAGTAAGCAATATCCATTGCATCAACAATCGTTTTAAACTCAGACTCTTGTAATTTATCAAACGGTGGAATATGAGAAATAAAGTGTTCTAGGATGCTCATTTGTCACTTAAATGTCTTATTAGAAAACTAAAATAGTGCAAGGGCAACCACAAGGGGGTGCAGCCTACATATCAGGGCAACCACAAGGGTGTGCAGCCTACATACCTTTCTGATTGGCAACACGGCTCGCCACTAATTTTTGCAACTGACTGAGCCAAGTTAAATCGGTTGTTTCCTGATTAGCGGCGAATGAGCAGTTTAACAATAATCCAGTGACTCGTGACTCGGTGACTCGTTCCCAAATTCTATTTGGGAATGCCTTCCACGACGCTCTGCGTCGTGTGGCTGGACGCGAAGCGTCCATGAATGGGTTCCCAAACAGAGTTTGGGAACAAGAAAAAAACGCTAACTACAAGGATTGTATATAAGAAAGGATTAAAAATGAGCATAACCTCGATCCAATCCATTCGAGGCTAAAGTTTTTCTTCAAAAAACTTTAGCCTCGAATCTTATATACAATCCTTGTAGTTATTGTTTGGTTTCGAGGTTTTTGTTTTTCTTCAAAAAACAAAATTCGAGGTTCAAGTTTTTTTCAGTAAAAAAAACTTGAACCTCGAATCGAAAACGAGAAAACTGGCGATGTTCGAGTGTTATGTATAAAGTTAATACCTTCGCCAAAGGATTTTTTATTGGCGTATTAATAAGATTTGTTTCCTGCCAATATTGCAAGCCCCCCACTCATCTTTTTTTACCACTCAAAATCCTCAAAAATTTTTTGGATTGGTAGAGAAATGTCCAACGCATCGTCGATAACATCAGTATCTCGCTGTGTCTCAAAGGTTTTGCAAGCAAAATCCTGCCCATAAACCCTAATTTCCTCCAATGCAGGAATAACCAACCAACATGATTTTATGCCAAGTGCAAAAAGGGCTTCAATTTTTCTGAGAAGCTCATTAATAGTTTGACTTGGTGAAAGAATTTCAATTGCCAATACCGGCATTTTTGCCACTTTCATAATATCAGTATCAAGTTTTAATTTTTTCCCCGTTTGTGTAGGCAATTGTTTTATATAGACACTTATGTCGGGTTTAAGCTCATCTTTAGCTTTAACTCCAAATTGGTTTAAATCAATTTGGCTGGCATCCAAACTCAACTCAACCATGACTTGGAATCGCTCTTCAGAGCCAAGTAAAGTGGTTATCCGAGCTTGTGTCGTACTATGATATAATGATCCCATCTCCGCCTCTTCAAGAATATCTTCTTCAAAGTCGATTACTTCGCTCATGATTTTTACTCCTGGTTGAGTAATATTATCGCATTTTGTAACGAATCAGCGGTCAGCCTTGAAATCAATTTCAAGGCTAAAAGCATTCGAGGCTAAAGTTTTTTTAAAGAAAAAACTTTAGCCTCGAAGAGAGTTTAGCTGAGCCTGCTTTGTAGCCTTGCAATTTCAAGGCGCTGAGTAGTTATGTGTAAAGTATAACAGATTTAACACCGAATTTTTTTAATGCGTTCAATTGACTTTATAGGAAAAAATATGTAAATGCTTGATTTTGTATATAATTTTAAAAAACTGAGTACAGCCGATTAACGGAATAAACGGATTTTTTCTCGTTGTGAATTTTTTTTTGGAAGAAAAACTTTAGCCTCGAATGCCCCTACGATATTTGGCACATCTATAAACGTACCAGAACAATAACTACGAACAATAACTACAAGGTTGGAGACAAGAAGGGATTAAAAACGTTAACTACAAGGATTGTATATAAGAAAGGATTTATAAACAGATTAGTGAACGATATGAATTTATATTAAACACTGACATTTTTGAGTTTTCTGTATTGATTAACTGATGTTATGCACTATGTTTCCAAGATGTTTAAGAAATCCGATTTTTTCAAAAATCGGATTTCTAAGCTGCGAAACGACGTTTAAGAAATCCGATTTTTTCAAAAATCGGATTTCTAAGCTCGAAACATCAGTTGATTAAATTCTTTTCTTGTAATCCTTTCTTATATACAATCCTTGTAGTTAACGTTTTTTTTTGATGGCGGGAAAACCGAAATGCACCCTATTTCCTAAATCCGTTGTACTGCACCATACACATAATCCATCATGAGCAGAGACGCACTTGTCATTGGTATTAATGAATATACCAATTTAAATCCTCTGAAAAAGCCCGCTAACGATGCTGAGGCGATTGCCCAATTACTGGAAACCAAAGGCGATTTTCGGGTAAAGCGTTTGCCTGTATTGAAAAAGAGGGGAAACTTTGTATTGACAATTCTGGTGCAGGGCATGGCTTGCGAAACGTGGTTGCTGGTATTGCAGAAGGTTATTTAGCCACGAGTGATACCAATCCCAAGCGTCATCATTGGGGATTGTCATTAGAATGGTTGAAGAGATTATTATAAAAAAGCAATATAAAACAACAAGTTGTGTTATTAGATTGTTGTTTTAGTGGCGAATTGCTGAATTTTGACGATGCCGATCTAGGTACTGGATGCTGATGGCAGGGTGGATAATTATGCCTCGCTGATTTTATTCAGAAAAATTTAAAGAAATCGGTACAACAACCTTTAACCCGCAATTCGGGTAGTCGAATTTTCTTGACGCATAAGCCTGTTGAAGTGTAAACTGTGATAGATATTGCTCATGATACCTTGATTTGTTATCAGGACAATTGCGTGAGTAGCTAAATGAAAACGGCGACAAAGTTCGATATTTATTTAATGACGGAGAATAAAAAATGATTAAACACTATGCTAATTGGGTAATTCGTTGGCGTTATTTTATTATCTTGGCAACGTTGGTACTAGTTGCTGTTTTAGGTAGCGGTATGCGTTTATTGATATTCGACACTGACTACCGTGTATTGTTCAGTGAAGATAATCCTCAGCTTGCTGCTTTTGAAGAATTGCAAAACACTTATACTAAGAGTGACAACGTTTTGTTTATCTTAGCACCCAAAGAGGGACAAATATTTACCCCACAAACGTTGGAGGCTGTGGAATGGCTTACCAAAGAAGCGTGGCAAGTTCCTTATTCTATTCGTGTTGATTCCATTTCTAATTTCCAACATACTTATGCAGATGGTGATGATCTTGTCGTTAAAGATTTAATTACAGAAGCAAAAAGTTTGTCCGCTGAAGAATTGGCTCACGTTAAGAAAATTGCTCTTCAAGAGCCGTTGTTAGTCAAGAAACTGATTTCACCTGCTGCACACGTCACTGGTATTAATATCATTGTTCAATTGCCGGGTTTGCATCCAGAAACAGAAGTGCCAGAAGTGGCTGCTTTTGTGCGTGACTTAGCCAATCAAGTCAGCTCTCGTTATCCACATCTTACGGTACATCTTACTGGCATAGTGATGTTTAATAACACTTTTCCAGAATCAACGCTTGGAGATATGACCACTTTTGTACCAGCGATGTTTTTGGTGATTATTGTCCTATTAGGATTGCTATTACGTAGTTTTTCTGGGACTTTCACTACAGTACTCATCATTTTCCTTTCCATTATTATGACGATGGGAATAGCCGGTTGGTTGGGTATAACTCTAACCCCACCCTCTGCCACAGCACCCACTATTATCCTGACTTTAGCGATAGCTGATAGCGTTCATTTTTTGGTGACTATGCTATATGAAATGCGTGATCGTAACAAGTGGGAAGCCATCATAGAAAGTTTACGCCTCAACTTTCAACCGATTTTTTTGACCAGTTTAACCACCGCTATTGGCTTTTTGAGTTTGAACGCCAGTGATGTTCCCCCTTTTCGTGATTTGGGCAATATTGTTGCCATAGGTGTCACCATTGCATTTATTCTGTCCGTTAGCTTTTTACCCGCTATGATGGCAGTATTACCCGTGCGAACTAAACCTAGAAACACACTTCACCCAATGGAACGTTTTGGCGAATTTGTGGTTGCTAAACGGCGTATGCTAATGTGGGGTATGGCCAGTATTATTGTATTTATCCTCATTTTGATACCACGTAACGAACTCAATGATGTTTTTGCCAACTATTTTGATGAAAGTTTTGACTTTCGTCGTGCCACCGATTTTGCGACGGAGAATTTAACGGGTTTATATGATATTAATTACTCTATAAATGCGGGTGAATCTCAAGGAATTACCGATCCGATATTCTTACGCAAACTGGCGAACTTTGCTCAATGGTATCAACAACAACCAGAAGTGATACATGTGACTACTATTACCGATGTTTTCAAACGGCTCAATAAAAACATGCACGGCGATGATCAAAGCTATTATCGTTTACCAGAGCGAAGTGATTTAGCGGCTCAATATTTATTACTGTATGAAATGTCATTGCCTTATGGTTTGGACATCAATAATCAAATCAACATCGATAAATCAGCTACCCGTTTAACGGTCATACTCAAAACCATTTCTACTAACGAAATGTTAGCTTTAGAGATGCGAGCACAACAATGGTTGCAAAAAAATGGGTTCATGCCAGTAACTGGTGCAAGTACTGCCATGATGTTTACCCATATTGGCTCTCGCAACTTACCACGCATGTTAATCGGTACGACATTTGCCTTGGTGTTGATTTCTGTCATTCTTATCATTGCACTACGTTCATTTAAATATGGGTTGATCAGCCTAATACCTAATCTCGTACCAGCCGGAATGGCTTTTGGCTTATGGGGATTTTTTGTCGGTCAAGTTGGATTAGGCTTATCTGTCGTTATGGGAATGACATTAGGTATCGTCGTAGATTATTCTATTCATTTTTTGAGTAAATACCTTCGAGCTTATCGTGAACAAAAATTATCATCAACCGAAGCCGTATTATATGCCTTTAAAACAGTCGGTATGGCTTTGTGGATAACGACGTTAGTGTTAGTAGCCGGTTTTGCCGTTTTATCTCTGTCCCCTTTCCAGTTAAATGCAGATATGGGATTAATGACAGCCATTACCATTGCCTTAGCACTCATTGTTGATTTTCTATTTTTACCACCATTGCTGATGGCACTTGAGAAAAACAAAGCGAAGTAGTCAACCGTCATTTCAGTATTGACATTAGATAGTCGATTTGTAGGGTGGGCAAGTTGTGCAACGGCTTCTAAAGCTAAGGAAGCCGTTGCACCCAAAATACGTTGCCCACCCTACTTTTTGACTAAAGGTTTGGACTCCAAGGCTTAACTTAATGGCATTGACGCGCTGACGTGGGAACCAGAAAATCAACATATTATCTATTTAATAGGTATTTATAATGGAAACATTAAAACAATCTGCAATCACCGCGATTTCACAATTGCCTGAGACGGCTAATATTGATGACATCATCGTTGTTTTGTACAAAATGAAAAGCGAAAAACCAGTCATGAATCATAAGGCAACTGAAACTAAACCCGTTTCATGCTATGACTTAATGACTGATGTTACGCAAAGCGATTCTATTCGAGCTTAGAAATCCGATTTTTTTTCAAAGATTTCTTAAACCTCGTTTCGCCGTTTAGAAATCCGATTTTTTTCAAAGATTTCTTATCTTAAACCTCTTGGAAACATAGTGCGTAACATCAGTTAATGAAAGATTACATTGGCTGTTCAGAAGAATATGCGCCAAAAGACCTTTCTACCAATGTGAATGCTAAAGAAGAAATTCACACAGGTACTGTGTGGCGCAAGCCCTCTGCTAAAATCGCGGGGAAAGGGCGGATTTTGGGAGATATTATGACACCTGTAGTCGATACTGAGGATTGGAGGCACTGGCATGATTTTACTGGATACCCATATCTGGTAGTAAAATAGATGTCATTCCTGCTCAAGCTAAAGAATTGGATGCGAATGTGCTTTTTGGTGATGAGGGGTTGGAATAGGATTGATTGATGATATGCACAATTCATGAAGAATCATGGGGTCAGACTCGATTGATTTATTGGCCAATCTTTGCCCACCTACCCGGCTGGTGTAAACGTGTTGGGCAATGACTTCGCCCTGGTTGTTAAGAGCGAAAACCGGATTGACCTCGCCTTGGTAGAGATAAGCTTCTGTCAATACACCGTTAACCTTTTTTCCCACCCGACGATCTTTACCATCAACCACGTATTCAATTTGATCGCCATTGGGCAATTCGACTTTGGTCAGGTTAGTCAAAACATCGTAGGTATAACGAGTCGTTTGACCGTTTTCGGTTTTGGTTTGTAATTCGCCATTAGCCGTGTAAGTATAGCTAATGTTTTCATATTGCAATAAACGATCTTGGTTATCGTAGGTGGCATTTGGCACCTCATTGACATGGGTACGATTACCATTATCATCATAACGATATTTCGTCACTGAACCATCGACTTCTACCGAAACTAAACGACTGGTGAGATCGTATTCATAATGGTAAGTCGTCGTAGCCCCTTTGATGATTTCTGTTTTATCAGTAATACGCCCTAATTTATCGCGGCTGTATTCAACATGATAAAGGGGATTACCTTCATAACTCGCTGTTTCGCTTTGCAATTCACCAAACGGATTATATGTCAACTCGGTGCTGACTTGACCCAACGTCGTGCCTTTAAGTTGCCCGTTATTCGGGGCGCGAGTGAAAGAAACTGTTCGACGCGGAGCGTCGAGGAAGGCATTCCCAAACAGAGTTTGGGAACGAGAAAACAGAGTTTGGGAACGAAAAAAATACGTTTGCCTACCTGGCTTGCTTCCACCAAACATCAAAATGAATATCTAATTTAAACATAGAAAGCAATTCCATGGTTTTACAATCAAGGATTGGTCCACCATTACCTTCTGTTGATTCCCAAAAACAATAAATCCTTATAATCCAACCTTCATTTCTAAGAAAATTAAATTCATTTTCTTTGTTTTTTAAAATACCAAACAGAAATCTAAGATGTTTACGTACATCTCTTGACTCAACTGTCTCTTGAGTTGAAAAAAACCAAGCATTTTTATTAATTTTTCTCAGTTCGTTTTTTTCAGTTGTTCTAGTTGGTTTGATAATTAAAATCTTGCTGACTTCATCTGAATGAAGTTTTTCATGATAGAAAGATAAGGTAACATAGGTCCTTTCACAACTACTATATTCATCCTTAGATTCTATATAATTTTCGTTTTTTTTCATTAGGCTACCTATGTATTTAAAAGGTAGTGTAGTACAAATAGTGATATGAAGGATACTATCCTTTTAAGAGATAGCATCCTGTTAAATACTATCACTATTTTTATAGTGACTACTCATTCAACAAATTCATTACAAATTTCAGAACAATTTTAATATATATTACAACCTTTATCAAGCGATTTTTAGAAAAAAATTCTCCATTCAATGCAATGAATACCAATTAATATTACACTTCTCCACCTAAAGGACAATAACCTTGAGGCTGATTGTCTGGTAAACAACCTATTCCACTGTAGACTCCCATTCTACACATTTCTTGCAAAATTTCCCATACGAACAGGGGAACAGTGCCAGGAGTCTTAAATCTTTTTTTCCCACCTCGTCCACTCTTACCACCTTTTCCTCTGGGTTTACCTTCAGCTTCCCATTGTTCATATAAATCTTCTATGTCCTTTTTAGTAAAGTTTTCATTACCAGGAAGACCCATATCTTGCTTCTGTTGATGGGTCCAATCCCGAAAATTGTTGTCATTATAGCCATACCACTTATCTTTTGGGGCAAATCCATTAATGTCAACAAAATTCACAGGATCATTCAACACATACCCATAAAGGTTAGTATCCCCGCCTGCAAACAAAATCGGGTCTTTAGCAGTCCACCGTCCATTTTTCGCATCATAATCCCTAGCCCCAAACCGAGTCAACTGGGTATCAAAATCATAAATACCACCGGCAAACCCAAATGGCTGAAACCCCGGATTAGAGTCTTCAATAACATTCCCAAAGGCATCATAATTCATCCGTTGAACAACGGAACCATCACTGATATCAACTACCAAGCGAGGGCTACCCAAATGATCACTCAAGATGCGATAAGTCTTGCCTTCTTTGACCATGTAATCAGGCACGTTGCCTTTAGAACCATAAACGAACCTTGACACCACATTGCCATCACCATCCAATTCAGCAACAGGATTGAGGCGACCTTGATACAAGAAGCCCTGAATTAAAACACCGTTTACCTTCTTACCAATACGGCGATTTCGAGCGTCAATCACATACTCAATCTGTTTGCCATCAGGCAATTGGACTGAGCGAAGATTACCAAGCACATCATAATGGTATTCCGTGAGTTGGCCATTATCGTTTTTATGGCGTAATTCACCATTATCGGTATAAGTGTAGGTGGCATTGCCGTATTGAGATAAACGATCTTGATCATCATAAAGACCATTGACTAAACCATTGCTGGTGTCAGCACTTAAACGATTGCCATTCTCATCGTAAGTATAAGCCTCTGTGATCACACCATCTTGTTTGACTTCAACTAAACGCCCTGCTACATCATAGCGATAATCTATTGTGGTCGTTATGCCATCAAGGGTTTCCACCTTTTGGGTAATCCGCCCCAATTGATCGCGCTGGTAGAAAGTGTGGTAAAGTGGGTTGCTATTATAAGTCGCTGTTTCACTTGCCATTTCACCGAAAGTATTATGGGCGCGTTGGGTAGCGATATTGCCCAATTGTGTCGCTTCGAGTAAGCCATTTTGCCCGTGGTGAGTTAGGCTTAAATCACCAGCATTAGTGAGCAAACCGTCATTATCGTATTGATAATTAACAGGATTACTATTGACACTGATTGCCGTTACACGGAAGTCGTTATTATAGTCAAGACTCAATGTGCCAGTGATATCGCCATTGCCCCAGGTTTCTGATAACACTAATGAACCATCATAAGTATAACTCAAGGTACTGCCATCTGGGGCAGCAATCATTTCCAGTTTGCCTGTTAAGGCATTGTAGGTATAATTGAGCGATTTGTCATTTGGCAAATCCATCCGATTGAGACGTTTTTTGATAGAATCATAAATAAAATCAATCACTTGGCCATCATGGCGACGAATTTGGATCAGCCAGGTAGGGTGGGCAAGGTTTTTTTGTTGCCCACCGTTAAAACATCATTTACCCGATGTGCTCCTGATGTAATATGGTGGGCAAACAAAAAGACGTTTGCCCACCCTACCTGGCTTACGAGTTACGATTGACGATTTATCAATCAGACATATGCGGCTTACGAGTTCGTTGTCCACCATTTTTTGCGGTGGGCAAAACAAAAAAACGTTTTGCCCACCCTACCCAGCAGGCCCATTTTATTTATATTCAGTTTGGAACGAGAGAATAACTAAGTGCATAAATACGCAGAATACTGTTCGTAGAATTTGTTATTATCTCAAAGCACTTAAGCTGTGCAAGATCAATTTCGATATCTGCCCATTTTTCTCTTATTTCTGTCAGTTTTCTAGACTTATTTATGACTGAAGCATCCAATATACTTTCTGATGCAATAACACCAAAATTCATTTTTGCTTCTAATTCATAACAGTCATAAAAAAATAACTTATCTTGCTTGCCATTTGGCCAGCAGACATCTATAACGATCTGATCATTCTCTCCCGGATTACGTCGATCAATCATGATATTCAAAAGTTCGGCATCGTGCCAAGGTAAATCTGAAAACATATCTTTCACTTCTTTCATTGTTTAAAACCCGGATCCGAATCGCCTGGCCTAGGACTATAATGTTTACCTTTGTTGTTCTTGTGGTAATGAGAATAGTTCGGTCCCTTTTTACCTGGCGATGTAGGCGGATCAATTCTCAAGCGTTCCTTATACTTTCCATTAACGGTATCACCATAATTACCTGAACGGTGTTTGTTCGGAACATAATTATCAGGGATTTTATATTTTGAGCCAGGGGGGAGTGCAACACCATTCTTCGTTACGTATATTACATCACAATTATGCACCAACACCCCATCCCCACCAACAAAATAATTATGGGTATTGGCAACCGTCAGATTATACACCTTTTCAAGCCGAACCGATGTATCAATTTCCTTGACAACCACCGTCGTGCCATTGTGCAATTGCAGGGCTTGTCCGACTTTCAGGCTACTCGCAGGATTCCAACCTTTGCCCTTAATATAGAACGGGTGTTCGGCGGTGGCTTCGATGGATTCACCAGAATCCAGTGTGATCAACACCATCTGATACTGCTTTTCACCTTGAATCACCGCCATCACGGGTTGGTCGCTCGTGGTTTCGGTTCTCTCGTCGTAAGAAAGGACTTTGTCACCGACTTTGATTTCAGAGATGGGTTTCAGGCCATTTTCAGTATGAACCAAGGTGTCAGCAGTGAAGCTATTACAACCAAACATTTTTTTGAGCAACTTCGCTAACTTGCCAGCACCCATGCTCCCAACACAACCACTCAGAGCCTCCGTCGCAACGCTTGACCAATTGACACAAGCCAAACTTTTTCCGTCAACCAGCATTTGCCAAATCAGTTCTATACCGGCACCGGCAGCGCATCCAACAAAAAGGTTCAAAAACAACCCAGAAGGATCAACATTGTTGACGGGGTCATTATAAACATAAGTATATAGGTTGGTATCTTGGCTGGCGTGTCCAATCGGGTCTTGCGCGGTCCAACGTCCGATTTGTGGATCATAGTCTCTGGCACCAAAGCGGGTTAAGCCCGTTTTAGGTTCGTAGAGTCCGCCAACATAGCCAAACGGTTGGAATCCGGGGTTGGTATCAACGAGAATATTGCCCCAAACATCATAATCCAAACGTTGGACAATGTCACCAGTATTGATATCCACCACCAATCTCACCGTACCCAAATCATCTGTCACCAAACGATAAGTCGCATTGTCCGTGATGAGGTAGTCAGGCACATGATCTTGACTGGCGTAAACGTATTGGGCAATGACTTCGCCCTGGTTATTAAGAGCAGCAACCGGATTGACCTCGCCTTGGTAGAGATAAGCTTCTGTCAAGACACCGTTAACCTTTTTTCCCACCC
>JAOZSV010000466.1 GCA_029939505.1 Thiotrichaceae bacterium
AGCAGCGCGTTTTTACGCTTGATGAGTTGCTCACGCTTGCCATCCGTGCCACCGAGATTTTGGGACAAATTCATGGGCAAAATATTATCCATAAGGATATTAATCCCGCCAATCTTGTTTTCAATCCCACGACTGGGGTACTGAAAATCATTGATTTTGGGATTTCCACCCAATTCTCAAAGCAACTGATGACGCTGAAAAATCCCGATGTGTTAGAAGGCACATTGGCGTATATGTCCCCGGAACAAACAGGGCGTATGAATCGTGCTTTGGATTATCACACCGATTTTTATTCATTAGGTGCCACTTTTTACGAATTATTTACCGGCAAGGTGCCCTTTGAATCGACAGATGCGATGGAATTAGTCCATTGCCATATCGCAAAACAGCCAGTACCACCCCATAAAATTAATCCAGAATTGCCAATGGCTATTTCCAATATCATCATGAAATTATTGGAAAAAACGGCGGAAGCACGTTATCAAAGTGCGTGGGGTATTAAAGCCGATTTAGAAAAGTGCCAAGAAAACTTCCGAGGTTTGGACTTCGGCGGTTTGGACTTTGAACTAGCCCAACACGACATTTCAGATCGTTTTCAAATTCCGCAAAAACTTTATGGGCGCGAATCTGAAATAGATACTTTACTATCTGCTTTTGAACGAGTAGTTGATGGCAAGGCAGAAATTATGCTGGTTGCCGGCTATTCTGGCATTGGTAAATCTGTGCTTGTCAAAGAAATTTATCGTTCGCTTGTCGAAAAACAGGGCTATTTCATTTCGGGTAAATTTGACCAATTTCAGCGCAATATTCCTTATAGTGCGGTTGTCAATGCGTTTAAAGAATTAACCCAACAATTGCTTACCGAAAGTGAAACCCAATTAACGCAATGGAAAGAGCGAATTTTAACCGCCCTTGGTCCTAATGGACAAGTCATTATTGATGTTCTTCCGGAAATCGAATTGATTATCGGAAAGCAACCTCCGTTGCCCCAATTAGGACCAACCGAGTCGCAAAATCGCTTTAATCTGGTGTTTCAAAACTTTATGCGCGTGTTTTGTCAACCTGAACGTCCTTTGGTGATGTTTTTGGATGATTTGCAATGGGTAGATTCAGCAACGCTGAAATTCTTAGAGTTAGTCACAACTAAGGATAACACCGCCATCTTTTTTATCGGCGCTTATCGGGATAACGAAGTTGATCCCACTCATCCCTTAATGATGACGCTTAACAAACTTCGTGAAGAAAATGTCACTATTAACCAAATTACCTTAAAGCCTTTGGCTTTTGAACATGTTAACCAATTGATTGCAGAGAGTTTGCATAAAAACGCGGTTGATTCGTTGACGAATTTAGTCATGCGTAAAACCGGCGGCAATCCATTTTTTGTCAATCAATTTCTGCATACATTGTATGAAGAAGATTTGCTCACGTTTCAAACCTCCGAGGTTTCCAAAACCTCGGAGGTTTTA
>JAOZSV010000314.1 GCA_029939505.1 Thiotrichaceae bacterium
CGGCGAAACGATGTTTAAGAAATCCGATTTTTGAAAAAAAATCGGATTTCTAAGTCGGATTTCTAAGCTCGAATAGAATAGCTTTGCGTAACATCAGTAAGGAAGATGAGCAGCCAAGTAGATTGAAATGGTGAGCAACGACGGTGCAACGCCCTACCTAACTAGCTATATACTTAAATTTTCATGTCGGGTGGGCAATCTTTTACCGCCCACCTTCCTTATTAAAAAAGTCTTCCTTATTAAAAAAGTCGGGTTACGCTCTCGCTAAATTAAAAAAGTCGGGTTACGCTCTCGCTAACCCGACCTACATACTTAATGGCATTGACTAAACTCATAAAAAAAATGTGGGATAAACTTGTTTCATTTATCAACGCGATCATTATACATGCCCTCTTGTTGAGCATAATGTTTTTTACTATGGCACCCTCACCTAAACAGACTTTATCGCCTAGTCCTAAGCATGTCATGCAAGCAGTGACGATTGATGAAAATCAATGGCGGGCTGCGATTCAACAGAGGAAAAATGATGAAAAGCGTCAATTTCAGCAACTACGAGCCCAGCAACGTCAATTAAATCGAAAAAAACGACAGATTGAAAAAAAGGAGCGCGAAGAAATATTGCGCCTTGATAAATTACGCCAACAAAAAAAACGAGAGGAAGAACGATTAACAAAGCTCAAACAACGTCAAAAAGCGGAAGCGAAAAGACGAGAACTTAAACGCAAAAAAGCCGAGCAAGCGCGTTTGAAAAAAGAGGCTTTAGAAAGAAAAAGAATAGCCAAAGAACGTGAAAGAAAAAAAATAGCTAAACGTGAAGCAGAATTGGCCCGTTTAGCAAAAGTGAAGGAAAGAAAAAAAGCTCAAGAACAAGAACGTGCAGAAAAAAAACGGGAGGCAGAAGAGCGAGCGTATTTAGCCGCCGAGAAAAAGCGAAAAGAGCAGGAACGTCGTGTGCGTTTAGCTGAAGAAAGGCAACGAAAAACAGATGAAAGAAGAAAGGCGCGTTTAGCTGAAGAAAGGCAACAAAAAGCAGATGAAAGAAGAGAAGAGCAGGAACGTCGTGCACGTTTAATTAAAGAAGTAAGTAGGAATATCCATGACAAAATCGAAGCACAATGGATACGTCCCCGAGGTTATTACAGAGGATTATCCTGTGATATGGAAATACGTTTAAAACCAGGAGGTGTGGTTAAGTGGGTGAACATTATAAGAAGTAATGGTAACAGTCATTTTGACGACTCTGCAAAAGATGCGGCTTATAAAGCCTCTCCCTTACCTATTCCTAATGAAGTATTTGATGAATTTGAAAAAGAGTTGATTTTAAGATTTAAACCATAATGAGAAATTCTATGCGAACTTTAATATTAGGTCTATTAAGCTATTTAACATTACTGAGCTATTCTCATGCCATAACTATTGACATTGTTGGCGGGCAAGAAGAAGGTGGATTACCCATTGCCATCGTCCCCTTCAATCAACAACCCAACACAAAAAGTCCATCTCAAGATATAGCGCGTATCATTTATAACGACTTATATCGCAGTGGTCGTTTTTCTACAATGCCGACATACCTTTTGCCAGAACAACCTTATCAATCCAATCAAATCAATTTTCAACGTTGGCAAAGCATTATGATGTCTTATCTCGTCATAGGGCGAATGTCAGGCGGGTTCATCGGTGGATACACCATCGAATTTGAATTATTTGATGTATTTAAAGGCAAGCGAATGATTGGTTTCCGCTATACAGCAAACGCTAAAACGCTACGGAAAGTCGCTCATCAAATAAGTGATGAGATTTACAGTGCATTAACGGGCGAACGCAGTGTATTTAATACCTTGATTGTTTATGTCACCTTGCAACAACAACATGACGAAAAAATACAATATCATTTATACATTGCCGACGCTGATGGTGCTAATTCACAATTGATGTTAAAATCAAAAGAACCAATCCTTTCACCCAGTTGGTCACCTAACGGGCGATACATTGCTTATGTCACCTATTATAGTACCAAACGAGATAAACGTATGGCAGTCTATGTACAAGAAATTCGTACCGGAAAACGCACCCTTGTTTCAGCCGAACGTGGACTTAATGCTGCCCCTGCTTGGTCACCTAATGGTAAATTTTTAGCATTAACTCTATCAAAAGATGGCAATCCAGAAATCTATATTCTCACATTGCGTAACCGCGCCTTAACTCGCTTCACCCATCACAAAGCCATTGAGACAGAGCCAGAATGGGCACCTGATGGTAAATCTTTAGTATTTACCTCAGATCGCAGTGGTAATCCCCACATTTATCGCAAATCTATCAATGGAGGTAAAGCACGGCGTTTAACCTTCAAGGGTACTTATAATGCACGCCCCCGTTTTTCTCCTGATGGACAGAAACTGGCTTTACTTCATAGTAGTGGTCACGGATATAGAATTGCGATACTCAATTTAGAGAACGGACAGTTAAATATCCTTACCCAAACGACTTTAGATGAATCGCCCAGTTTTTCCCCCAATGGGAGTATGATTATTTATGCGACAGGCTCTGAACTTGCCGCAGTGTCGATAGATGGACGAGTGCGTCAACGTTTATCTGTGAATTTTAGTGAAGAAGTGCGAGAACCAGCATGGTCACCTTTTTACAAATAATTTGACTTTTCAAAATCATAAGCTAAACTTTAATGAAACCCTAAGGAACGTGCACATTATAACGTTGCTTCAAACCTGACAGGTTTAAACGCGCACACTATAACGTTGCTTCAACGTTGCTTCAAACCTGACAGGTTTATTTGTCGATTTTATTTTATGCACATTCCTAACTCAACCCAAAAGGTATATTTATTATGAAAAAATGGCGTAATTTACTACTTATATTAACCCTATTCGTATTCGCTGGTTGTGCGAGCAAAGGTGAACCAAAACAGGATAAACTGACGACAAGTGCCAGAACACCACCGCCCATTTTCCGTCCAATGCCAACAGTACCTAATCTCGGTAATGGCGAAATTCGAGGCATCAGCATAACTGGCACGGGGTTAAAAAGCCCTGGCGAAGAAACAGGCGAAGAAACAAGTGAACCATTTTTTGGGGATAATGATGATAATGCTATTCCCACAAAACGGATCATCTACTTTGATTACGATCTGAGCAAGATTAAACCTGAATATCAGAAAGTACTGAAAAACCATGCAGCTTATATGAGCGAGCATCCTGAAACCGCCGTTCGCTTGGAAGGTCATGCAGACGAACGTGGCTCACGCGAATATAATTTAGCTTTGGCTGAACAACGTGCCGAAAGTGCCAAAGAGGCTTTGACGAATATTGGTGTTTTTAACAGCCAATTGAGTACTTTAAGTTATGGTGAAGAACGCCCAGCCGCTCTTGGACATAACCAGAAATCTTGGTGGAAAAACCGTCGAGTTGAATTCATTTATCCCTAAAATGCCTGATGAAACTTGACACGGATAAATCTTGGTTAGAAGAGGTACGTCGCCACCCATCGCCAAATTATGATGATCGTCCAAAAGGGAGCGATATTGAATTATTAGTTATTCATGCGATTAGTTTACCGCCGGGGGAATTTGGAGGCCCTTTTATTGATCAGCTATTTACCTCTTCTTTAGATAAAAATACGCATCCCTATTTTGCCGACATTGCCGAATTGCGTGTTTCCGCCCATTTGCTCATTAGGCGCACGGGAGAAGCTATACAATATGTCTCTTTTCAGCAACGTGCTTGGCACGCTGGCGTATCATCTTTTGCAGAGCGTAGTCGCTGTAATGATTTCTCAATTGGTATTGAACTTGAAGGATGTGATGACGTACTTTATACAGATGAACAATATGAACAATTAGTACAAATCATAAAAATTTTACAGCAGACTTGGGTCGCCCTGACACCAGATCGGATTGTAGGTCATTGTGATATTGCTCCAGGGCGTAAAACGGATCCAGGAACAGCGTTTGATTGGGCACGTTTGTACGCTTTAATTTCAGAATAAGAGTAACTACTCAGACTTGAAATACAAATGGAGTTCGAGGTTTTCGTTTTTTGAAAATCAAACCTCGAAAACGCTTTAGCTTTGTGATTTGGAGTACAACGCTTTAGCTTTGTGATTTGGAGTACAACGCTTTAGCTTTGTGATTTGGAATACAACGCTTTAGCTTGCTTTTTTTTGGAATACAACTAAGACTGAGTAGTTACGAATAAAAAGGCGAATTATTAAAAACTTGATTTAAATCAAATAATTAAAAAATTAAGCGTTGGACTCCATTTCTCCAAAGCTGAAGCGTTGGACTCCAAAAAATACCCAAAGCGTTGGACTCCATTTCTCCAAAGCTAAAGCGTTGGACTCCAAAAAATACCCAAAGCTAAAGCGTTTTCGAGGTTTTAGTTTTTTTTCAAAAAACTAAAACCTCGAACTCCATTTCTCCAAAGCTGAAGCGTTGGACTCCATTTCTCCAAAGCTGAAGCGTTGGACTCCAATTTCAACTCTTAATTCTTTTGACTTTCTGCAAATTCATGTTGCCACAGAGATGTGGCAACCGCAATTGACTAAAAAATTGATCAGTGGAATCAACATGGCAATAAAAGCGGATACACCATTCTTTTTTTGCCATGGCTTGATTTGGTTTTTTTTCAAAACTTGACGTACACTTTCATGAGATATACTATCTAGCATCCGGAAACACTTCCAAAGCGAAAGCATTCGAGTCGAGGCTAACGTTTTTTTTTCAAAAAAAACGTTAGCCTCGACTTCAGTTTTTCTTCAAAAAACTGAAACCTCGAAT
>JAOZSV010000110.1 GCA_029939505.1 Thiotrichaceae bacterium
CGGTGGTTATGGTCAAGGCTACGGTGGTTATGGTCAAGGCTACGGTGGTTATGGTGGCGGTTACGGTGGCGGTTACGGTAATTATGGTCCTGGTTATTATGGTAAAAATGAACGTCAAGCACCAGCACCAGCACCAGCACCAGCGCAGAAATAAGCTTTTACTGAGAAATTTAATGATGAATGATGAATTGAATAATTCACCATTCGAGGTTTGAGTTTTTCTTCAAAAAACTCAATTCGAGGTTCAAGTTTTTTCGGTAAAAAAAAACTTGAACCTCGAATCGAAACCATTAATCGTTATTTCTTATTTTTTTCGCTTAATTAAGACATATACGGCACCTGTTCCCCCATCAACTTGACGGGCGGAACAGAAGGCCAACACTTCATCGCGTTGTCGCAACCATTTATTCAATTTGTTTTTCAAAACGGGCCGCTTTTGCCAAGAGCCATAGCCTTTACCATGTACGATTCTCGCACAGCGAACATCATGGTTTTGACATTCACGTAAAAAAATGGCTATTTCAACTTGTGCAATACGCACTATCATCCCATGTAAATCTAATTCGGCTGTCACGCTAAAATAACCACGCCGCAATTTCATAAATACACTATGTTGTATTCCTGGACGTACAAATAACAATTCTTCCCCTGTTTCCACTTCTGCTGGATCGTAAGTGTCCAAAAGCATATCCTGGCGTATCAAAGCGTCATCTAAATAACGTTGTTTAGGAAAGGCTTTGGGGCGTGATTTTGTGATAAGTACTTTGTCACATTTAAGCGGTATGACTCCTTGCATAGCCTCTTTAAACAATGCACTTTCGTTTTTTTTACTTTTTTTATTATCCATCGTCCTTATTTCCCAGATAACAATTTCATAGACAAATATGGACAGTTCTACGAAATGATATTGCTAAAAAAGGGAAGTAAATAGGAGATATCCTATCAATTCACTGTTGGCATTCCAGGATATTTTTCCTCCAACTGACGACGCATTTTCTTGCACTGCTTGCTCAGAACTTTTTTGTCCGCTTTCCAGCGTTTACAATCGCTAGGATTGTCAGCACACCATTGTGCTTGCGCTTCTTTCAATTTCTGTTTCGCTTCTCTTTTCTCTTGGGCTTTCTTTTTCCGGAATTGCCGCTTTAAATCCTCGCATTGTTCAGGATTGGCTTGGCATTGTTTTCGTAAAGCCTCTCTCTCTTCACGCTCTTTCTTCAACTTCTCACGGCGTTTTTCACACCATACGGGATATGCCGCACAGCGTTGACGGAGTGCTTCGCGTTTTGCAGCACGTTCTTGACACATTTCAATGCTGTCTATGCAGTCAGGATCAATCGGCGTATTTGATAAATCTGCAGATTGAACAGGGCTAATTGAAACAAAGCCAAAAAAAGTCAATAGTAAGATCGTGTTTTTCATTGTAAGTTACCTTTATCTAAAATAATGGGGTTTCCGTCTAATAAAGCACGTTGCCCTTGTAATTGCAGTCTGCCTTGTGCAAACCAGTGTATTGCTTGCGGATAAATGCGATGTTCTTCTTGTAAGACTCGTGCAGCCAAGCTCTCTTCATTATCATTAGGCAAAACGGGAATACGCGCTTGGATTATCACAGATCCTGCATCTAAATCTTCTGTGACAAAATGTACACTCGCACCATGTTCCTTCATGCCTGATTCTAATACTCGTTTATGCGTCTGTAAACCTCTGAACGCAGGTAGCAGGGAAGGGTGAATATTGATAAAGCGACTTTGATAATGGGCAACAAACTTGGGGCTGAGAATCCGCATGAAACCAGCTAAAATCAAAAGTTTTGGTTGATAGTAATCAATGCGGGTTTGTAAGGCGGACTCAAAGTCTATACGGGATTTAAACAGCGTATGATCCAGCACATCGTTAGCAATGCCCGCCTGTTGTGCATATAATAACCCTTTTGCTTGTGGGCGATTACTGATAACGGCGCGTATTTCAAGCAGTGGATCAGCGGCATCAATAATGGCTTTTAAATTGCTGCCACGCCCTGAAATTAGAGCAACAAGCGGTAATTTTTCCATGTTTAATTATTTCGTTATCAATTATGCGAAGGAGTGATTAAAAAACGGATTTAAAATCAATTCGAGGCTAAAGTTTTTTGAAACTTTAGCCTTGAAAGTTAAAATAAGGTGAGTTTTGTTCTGGAGTCCAAAGCTTCAGCTTTGGTGAATATTACGGGTATCCAAAGCTAAAGCGTTGGACTCCAAAAAAACGCCAAAGCGTTGGACTCCAAAAAACGCCCAAAGCTAAAGCGTTGGACTCCAAATTTCGCATTAATTGTGGAATAATTTAGTAGAATAATTTAATCGTTTCACTCGAATGAGCCTCAATATTTCCAATAGCCCACGCGGTTTCTCCCATTTTTTTTAGCTCTAGCAAAGCGTTCTCAAGATTTTTTTGAGGCACACATATTACCATACCAATACCGCAATTAAAAGTGCGATACATTTCTCTATTGCTGATATTACCCTGTTCTTGGAGCCAGTCGAAAATGGATGGATGGTTCCAATTCTGAGTCTGAATATTGGCACATAAGCCAGTAGGCAATATGCGCGGCACATTTTCTAATAAACCGCCTCCTGTTATATGCGCCAATCCATGTACGGGCATTTGTTGGATTAATTGTAATAGAGATTTGACATAAATGCGGGTTGGTTCTAATAACACTTCACCTAAAGAACGTCCATCAAATTCTTTTTCTAATGAAAACGGGAGTCTCTCAAGAATTTGACGAACCAATGAATAACCATTAGAATGAACACCACTTGAGGCTATCCCGATTAAAGCATCACCTGCTTGTATTTGACTACCATCAATAATGGCAGTCTTTTCAACAATGCCGACACAAAAACCAGCCAAATCATAATCACCTTGATGGTACATGCCCGGCATTTCAGCCGTTTCGCCACCAACTAATGCTGCTCCTGCTAATTCACAACCTTTACTAATGCCAGCAACGACTTCTGTTGTTTTATCCACATCAAGCTGTGCTGTCGCATAATAGTCTAAAAAAAAGAGCGGTTCTGCGCCTGATGTTATAATGTCATTGACACACATCGCGACTAAATCAATACCAATGCCGTTATGTTTGCCGTAAGTTTGTGCCAGTTTTAATTTAGTGCCTACGCCATCTGTACTTGAAACGAGTACAGGATTTTTATAACGTGTTAAGGGTATTTCAAATAAAGCTCCAAATCCGCCTAAGTGGTTTAACATTTCAGGGCGACGGGTGCGAGCAGCAAGGGGTTTGATACGTTCAACTAAAAGATTGCCGCTATCTATGTTAACACCTGCATCACGGTAAGTGAGGGCTGAGGGTATTTGTTCTGTCATTATGTTATAGCAATGGTTAATGGTTAATGGTGAATTGTTTCGAGGCTAACGTTTTTTCTTTAAAAAAACGTTAGCCTCGAAATGAACTTTAATATAAATATCAATCACTTACTTGCTTTAAGCGTCGTCTATTCAATCGGGAAACGCTATAAAAAATTGGATTTCTTAAATATCGTGCGTTTCGAGCTTAGAAATCCGATTTTTGAAAAAAATCGGATTTCTTAAACCTCGTGTGTTCAGAATTTTGCAAGAACCTCCTAATTAATAGATTATGGATGTGATAATCAATTATAATTGATGGAAGATGATTATTGTAATTAATATTTAACTGATAACTTAAAAACTGACATGCCAGACATATTGCCCCCCGATTGCGTTGGACTCGTTAAACCTCAATCTCACAAATTTACAACACCATTAGCACTTGATTGTGGCAGAACTTTGCCAAATTATGAGATGGTGTATGAAACTTATGGCAGATTAAATAAAAATCATTCTAATGCTGTTTTGATTTGTCATGCCCTAAGTAGTGATCATCATGCCGCCGGTTATTATTCTATGCAAGATAAAAAACCAGGTTGGTGGGAAACCTGTATTGGTCCTGGTAAACCGATTGATACGAATCGTTTTTTTGTGGTGTCTCCTAATAACTTGGGCGGTTGCAAGGGTTCAACAGGACCTAACACTATCAACCCTGAAACCAATAAACCTTATGGTCCCGATTTTCCTATTGTTACCGTGCGTGATTGGGTAAAAAGTCAAGCGCGTCTCGGCGATGTGTTAGGGATTTCACAATGGGCGGCACTGGTTGGTGGTAGTTTAGGTGGTATGCAAGCATTACAATGGGCGATAGATTATCCAAAACATTTGCGTTATTGTGTCGTGATTGCGGCGGCACCGAAATTAACCGCACAAAATATTGCCTTTAACGAGGTTGCTCGCCAAGCTATTTTGAGTGATCCAGAATTTCATGCGGGACATTATTATCAACATGATACTTTACCACATCGCGGTTTAATGTTAGCGCGAATGCTAGGGCATATCACCTATTTATCAGAGGCTGCTATGCGTAAAAAGTTTGGGCGTGAATTGCGCGAAGGTAAAATCAATTTTGGCTTTGATGTCGAATTTCAGGTAGAAAGTTATTTACGCCATCAGGGTACTTCTTTTGTGGATCGCTTTGATGCCAATACTTATCTATTAATGACTAAAGCACTTGATTATTTTGATCCGGCCAGCGACTATAATAATAACCTCTCTGCGGCGTTAGCTTCAGTACTCGCCAAATTTTTAGTGATTTCATTTACGAGCGATTGGCGATTTTCGCCTGCCCGTTCACGCGAAATAGTTAAAGCTTTATTAGATAATAAAAAACAGGTGACTTATGCTGAAATCAAGGCGCATGAAGGTCATGATGCGTTTTTGATGCCCATTCCGAAATTGTTACAAACTTTTAGAGCATATATGCAGCAAATAGAAATCTAATGAGAAAAAACATGAAATTGCGTACTGATTTAGCACTGATTAGTGAATGGATTGTTGAAGGCTCAGAGGTTTTAGATTTAGGATGTGGTGACGGCACTTTGTTGGCGCATTTACGCGAAACGCGCTCTGTGACAGGATATGGTTTAGAAATTGATGATGAAAATATCATACTTTGTATCCAAGCCTGCGTTAATGTGATTCACACAGACTTAAATCAGGGATTGTCCGATTTTTCGGATGATAGCTTTGATTATGTGGTGATGACAGAAGCCCTGCAATCTATTCATCGTCCCGATTTATTATTATTAGAAATGTTGCGCGTTGGGCGACAAGGTATTGTTACTTTTCCTAATTTTCTGCATTGGCGAGCGCGTTTTTCACTCTTTTTCGCTGGTGTTATGCCGATTTCTCGCGCTTTACCTAATGAATGGTATAACACGGAAAATATTCACCTCTGTTCTTTGCATGATTTTGAAAAACTTTGTCACAGACTAGATATTGAAGTGCTACAACGAACAGTGGTGGATACAACGCATCATACCAATTGGCTAAATAAATTAATGCCTAATTTATTTGGAGAAATTGCACTCTATCGCCTTCGCAGCAAGCCTGTCAAAAGAATTTATCAAAGGAAAAAGAAATGAGCTAGAAAAGTGATTTTAACTGGAAATGGAGTCCAACGCTTTGGAAATGGAGTACAACGCTTCAGCTTTGGAAATGGACTCCAAAAAACGCCCAAAGCTAAAGCGTTGTACTCCTATAAACGCCCAAAGCTAAAGCGTTGAACTCCAGACAACGTTTCCAAAGCTAAAGCGTTGAATTCCTATAAACGCTCAAAGCTAAAGCGTTGAACTCCAGACAACGTTTCCAAAGCTAAAGCGTTGAACTCCAGAATATCAAAAAATAGTTTTTAACTATTTGATTTTAAATCAGTTATTTCAAATCATCACTAAAAAATGATAAAAGAGACAAAAAACGCAGAATTGAGATGAATGTGGATAAAGAAATAGATTATTTGATAGGTTATAAAACGAGAACTCTCAAAAATGATAATGTGATACCAGAATACCTGATACCGTGTTATTCGCGTTTGGCTGCCATTGCTAATTTAGTCGCACTGAATAACCAGACGATGAAAGTGATTGCCGCCTTGCTTCGCGTGAGTGTTTTAGATGATGAAGAAGATGTTCGTAGAGAAGCATTGTTAGGATTGGTAAAAATAAATCCTGAAATTGCGAAAGTCGCTCTAGTTGGGGGAACTTATGATGCTGATTATCAAGTTCGAGCGACGGCAATAGAGGAATTACAGCAAATTGCGCCGAATTTGGCAATGGAAACGGCTAAACGGTTAAAAAACGATGAAGATGAAATGGTAAGAGATTATGCGCTGGAGTTGTTAGGATTACCTTATACAGAATCCCAAACTAAGTAGGCAGACATAAATCTTTTAACATTTTTGAGAGTCAGGAGAAATCCGATTTTTTTTTAAATCGGATTTCTTGAGCCAAAGCTAAAGCGTTTTCGAGGTTTTAGTTTTTTGAAGAAAAACTAAAACCTCGAACTCCAAAACGATAAATCGGTGAAAATGTAATGCAAAATATAGCAACAAAAGGGTATGAAAAAGATTTTTATATTTGGCTGATGGCAAATGCCGAATTATTGCGACAACGTCGTTTGACAGAAATTGATCTTGATAATATTGCTGAAGAACTTGAAAGTATGGCAAAGCGTGATAAACGTGAGTTGTTAAATCGTTTGAAAGTTTTACTTATGCACTTATTGAAGTGGCAATTTCAAGCAGATAAACGTACAATAAGTTGGAAAAGTACGATTAATGAAGAGCGTGAACAGGTACATTTAGTTTTACTTGATAGCCCCAGTTTAAAATATCAACTGACAGAAAGACTTCAAAATGCTTATCGTTTGGCATTAAGAGCCGCTATAAACGAAACGGGCTTACCAAAAAATGTTTTTCCAATAAACTGCCCTTATTCTTTAGAAGAAACATTAGATGATGAGTTTTATCCTTAAATTTTATCCTTCATTTTTATCGTTTTTATTCTTGACGCAAAACATCAGATAAGGAAAATAAATGACATCACCCCTTTTTATCACCGCCCAACAATATATCCCTGGAGGAGTCAATTCACCTGTACGCGCTTTTAAAGGTGTTGGTGGAGACCCTGTTTTTATTCAACGCGCCCAAGGTGCGTACCTTTATGAACCCTCTGGCAAGCGTTATATTGACTATGTCGCCTCTTGGGGACCAATGGTTGCCGGACATGCTCACCCAAAAATTGTGAAGGCAGTACAGGAAGCCGCAGCTAACGGACTCAGTTTTGGTGCCCCCACCGTGATTGAAACACGTATTGCTGAAAAAATTTGTGAATTAGTCCCTTCTATTGAACTGGTACGCATGGTCAATTCAGGCACTGAAGCGACTATGAGCGCGATACGATTGGCACGGGGTTACACCGGGCGCGATAAAATTGTTAAATTTACGGGATGCTATCATGGACATGCTGATTCTTTATTAGTGAAAGCAGGTTCTGGTGTTCTGACTTTAGGTTTACCGAATAGTCCAGGTGTTCCCGCTTCATTAGCTGAACATACTTTAAGCTTAAATTACAATGACTTAGAACAAGTTAAGACCGTTTTTGCTGAAATGGGTTCACAGATTGCTTGTATTATTGTTGAACCTGTGGCTGGTAATATGAATTGTATTCCGCCTGTACCCGGTTTTTTACAAGGTTTGCGTGAAGTCTGTGATGAATATGGCAATGTGTTAATTTTTGATGAGGTGATGACAGGTTTTCGAGTTGCACTGGGCGGTGCACAGAGTTATTATAATGTTAAACCCGATTTGACGACTCTTGGAAAAGTCATTGGGGGAGGTATGCCTGTCGGCGCGTTTGGGGGTAAACGCGAGATTATGGCAGAAATTGCACCGCTTGGTCCTGTTTATCAGGCAGGAACTTTATCAGGCAATCCTGTTGCAATGGCAGCGGGGCTTGCGACTTTAGAAATTATTTCAGAACCTGACTTTTATGTTGAATTAAGTGCCAAAACTGAAAATTTTGTCTCAGAACTGTTAGCACTTGCTAAAACGGCTAATATCCCCATGACTGGTGTATCTATTGGGGGCATGTTTGGTTTAATTTTTACGACTTTGGATAAAGTAGAAAATTTTGATCAAGTGAGTGCTTGTGATGTTGAGCGATTTAAAAAGTTCTTTCATGGCATGTTAGAAAAGGGCATTTATTTAGCACCATCTGCTTTTGAATCTGGGTTTGTCTCATCTGCTCACAGTCAAGAGGATATTGAGATGACTTTGAGTGCTGCCGAGCAGGTTTTTGTGAGTTTGTTATGAAAGTATAGATGTTCAGAAAAATATCAAACCTCAGAGGTTTTGTAACTACTCAGGGCAACCATAAGGGTTTGCCCTACTTACTACATAAGAATATTTTCGTCAATATAAGAATATTGTAGGGGCAATCCTCCACCTCGTTCCCAAGCTGGAGCTTGGGAACGCCTGTCGCGACGCTCCGCGTCGCGGGACGCAGAGCGTCCCTGAATGCATTCGAGGTTTAAGTTTTTTTTTCAAAAAAACTTAAACCTCGAATCCAAGCTGGAGCTTGGGAACGAGGGGGCTGAGTAGTTACCAAAAAACTTTAGCCTCGAAACCAAGTTTTTAAAAAAACTTGGTTTCTTGATTAAGTTTTTGAGAATTATATCTAACTAACAACAGGTGAATGATGATAAATGTAATAGTTGTACCCGAAACAAACAAATTTAAGCAATCCGTTTTATATGATAATATCGTTTGGATTAATGCTAAATTAGGTAAACCCAATTTAAAAAGTCGTAACGTTCGTTATCTTGCTCCATTTTGGAAAACCGATGATTTTTGTGGTGTAAATAGACTCTTTCATATCCAAAAAGTGGAATATTTCGATGATAAGAAAATATCTGCCAAAATACATTTAGGCAATTCATTTATTTCACCTAAAACCTGGCATAAAATGAATCAAAATAGAAGGTTTGAATATCATAATTTAAAAAGTTTTAATTTGATTGAAATAAAAGAAGGCTTATTAATTCCCTATGATTTCGATACCGAATTATCTACTATTAAAGAGAGTTCAGACAATTCTCCCACTTTAACAGGTAACCCTTGGCTTGATAAATTTGGCTTGTTTAAAGACGATCCCACTTTCGATGACTTACAGCTTCAGATAGCGGCTTATCGGCGAGAATTGGATAAAGAAATGGGAATATTTACAGAATGAATTTTTATATATTAGACAGCGATCATCTCAGTTTACATCAACGTGGACACGAAACGTTGAAAAATCATTTATTAAAAATCCCGCCTGAACAAATAGCAATTACGGTTATAAGTGTTGAAGAATTAATACGAGGACGTTTCTTACAAATTCATCGGGCAAAGAAAGATAACGAGCGAATAAAAGCTTATTATTGGCTATCAAAAACTTTCAATTTTTTAAAAGATTTCAATATCATAGAATATGATTCGCAAGCAGAACTTCATTTTCAAACATTGCTTACCCAAAAATTGCGAGTGGGTACACAAGACTTAAAAATTGCAGCGATTGCCCTCAGTCAAAATGCGATCATCGTTACTCGCAATCGTCAAGATTTTGAACGCATACCTTCTTTGAAAATTGAAGATTGGTCAATATAACAAGAAAAAAAATCAAATCAGGAAAATCAAATATCGTCATTCAAAAAATCCAACCTCAAAAGGGCAGCAAATATGAAACATCCTTTTGTATTTAAGGCTGAAAAATCAGTAGAAGCCATTTTATACATTGGACAAAACGTCAAGCAAGCTACATTTCATCACATTTCTAAAATAATGTATTTTGCTGATAAAAAGCATTTGGAAAAATACGGACGTTTTATTTGCGGTGACACTTATGTCGCTATGAAGCATGGACCTGTTCCCAGTGGTATTTATGATATTTTAAAAATTGTGCGTGACAATGGTTTTGCTCCTTTAGCTGAAATCAACGCCGCAAAAAAAGCATTTATTGTTGATAATTTTTTGGTTAAACCACTCCGCTTTGCTCGTCAGGATTATTTCAGTGAATCTGATTTAGAATGCCTGAATAATGCTATCAAACAATATGGCATTTTATCATTTAACCAGTTGACTGATTTAAGTCACGATAGGGCTTGGCATAAGACTGATGAAAATGACTATATCGATATTGAACAAATCGTAGCCACTTTGGATGCCGATTATTTACTTGATTATTTACATGATCCATTTCCTGAATAAAGAATTTCTCCCTTCAATTTGGAAAAATCAAAGAGACTTGATAATTTTATTGATTGCCCAAATCCTATAATAACTGAGCTGTTGATTGTTTAATCAGCCATTTTTTCAACCCATTTTCTTGACAAAAAATTAAAAATATTATATATAAGGAAGTATTAGGTTTTGTTAATATTTCTTATGCTAAATGGCGATAACATTTTGAATACAATACTTTTATCACAAACAGATATAATCGTAGTAGAAACAATACTTTAGAAAAGTTTAGCTGAGATTTATTAAACAGGCTGCGAGTAATTGCTATTATGGAAACTCGCGGCTTTTTTTTGCTTCAAATTTTATTTATTTTTTCTTTAAATGGAAGTTTTTTATGACTAAAAAAAAACAGGAGAACTTTATTCGGGAAAATATTTTGCCTTGGCAACTTATAAGGTTATTTTGCCAATTTACGAAACCACCAAAAAATAAACTCTTACTTTTGTTGGGGATTTCTTCAACCCCATTTTTTTTGATGGTTAATTCTAAAATACATCCTTATATAGAAACCCGAGCTTTTTTAAAATCAACTCAAGTTTTATTAAAGAATAGTGAGCATTACTTTTTGGCGCATGATTCTTACATTGATTGCCGAGAAGTTTATAGCACTTTTTCATTGAATGATGTTGTGACTCAAGTGCAAAGTGATAATCAGCGAATTAGGGGGTTCGTTAATGAGGAAACGCAAGAGCAGGTGATTGCGGCTATTAAGGCTTCTCCCGTTTTAGAAAAACAGCATAAAAAGATCGTATTGGCTGAATTGGGGTGCTAAGTTTCTTACTAATTGTTAATTATTAATTAACAATTCTTCTTTTATCGGGTGGGCAATGTCTTTTTATTGCCCACCATTATTAATTTTGCCGATGTATTAAAGGCTGCCCTATATTTTTTGAAAGGATTTATCTGAACATCTATATAATAATTTATACTCTTGTGTTTGCTATTTTCATACAAAGCTTATGACAAATAAAAATATTCCAATTTATTACTTTAGTAAAATTAAAGATTATGAATTAAGAAGTTTAGTTAATATCAAGCAAAAATTGACAACTGATATTTTTGATAATTGGTTTAATAATGAAATCACTCTTAAAGACAATGAAAATATTTTTTTAACTGAACTTTTAACTAAAGAATTTCATTTTATTAGAATTTATAAGGAGGAAGATTTAAAGGTTAAATTTATTGCTCCTATTTTAAATAAAATTGATTTTAGAGATATAGATAAAGAAATACGAGATTTTTATGAAGAAAAAATCATTTATGAGACTGATCAATTTATTTTTACTGGAATCACCGATTTTTTAATTTCAAAGGGCTTGGAATATTCAGAAAAACCTTATTTTTTTATTCAGGAATTTAAAAAATGCAAAGAAGCCTATTATCCTGAATCACAACTTTTAGCTGAATTGATAGCAGGTGTTGAATTAAATGATTTTAAAATGATGAAAGGCGCTTATATTGTTGGAGCGATTTGGAATTTTGTTATATTAGAAAAATTGGCTGAAAATCAATATCAGTATTTTATTTCTATCAATTTTGATAGCACCAAGATTGCAGAATTAAAAGCAATTTTTAAAAATTTACTTTTCATTAAAAATGAGATATTTAATCTGGTTGATTGTCAGCCACAAGGATAAAATTTTATAAAAATGATGGATATTGCCGCTATCCAAACGCTAACTCATCAGGATATGGAAGCAGTTAATGCTTTTATTCATAAACGTCTTCATTCTGAAGTTGCATTAGTCAACCAAGTTGGACATTATATTGTTAATAGTGGCGGTAAACGCTTGCGCCCGATGTTATTGTTATTAAGTGCCAATGCTTTTGGTTATCAAGGAACGGATCAGATTAATTTAGCTGCTGTTGTTGAATTTATTCATACAGCCACTTTGCTACATGATGATGTGGTTGATGCTTCTGATTTGCGACGAGGGCAGCAGACTGCTAATAATATTTGGGGTAATGAAGCCAGTGTGCTTGTTGGAGATTTTTTGTATTCGCGTGCTTTTCAAATGATGGTTGAAGTTAAAAATATGCGCGTGATGGAAATTATTTCTAATGCCACTAATGTAATTGCAGAAGGAGAAGTGTTACAATTACTCAATTGCCATGAGCCAGATACGAGTGAAGCGGATTATCTACAAGTAATACGTTCAAAAACGGCGAAATTATTTGAGGCAGCAGCGCAATTAGGGGCAATTATTAGTGGGCATCAATATGAAGAGGCGATGGCAGCGTATGGAATGCACTTAGGTACTGCTTTTCAATTGATTGATGATGTGTTAGACTATAGTGCAACTGCTGAGGAAATGGGTAAAAATGTCGGAGATGATTTGGCTGAAGGTAAACCGACTTTGCCGCTGATTTACGCGCTCAAACAGGGTACACCGACTCAACAGCAGATATTACGTGAGGCGATTTCAAAAGGGGGCAAAGAATTTATTACTGATGTGCTGGCAACGATTGCATCAACTGACGCAATTGGATATAGTAGGCGCATTGCTCAGAAAGAGGCGGATATGGCAATAGCAGCCTTGACAAATTTACCCACTTCGCCTTATACTGATGCATTATATGGATTGGCAAAATTTTCTATTGATCGTACTTATTAATGGTTAATGGTTAATGGTGACTTGAAAAAATCATTCGTTGCCCTCATTAAATAAACAAGAAACAAGTTGGAATCAAACCTCTGAGGTTTTCAAAACCTCAGAGGTTTTGAAATAAGTGAATTCTGATTTTCGGGATGTGGCTCAGCCTGGTAGAGCATTGCCTTCGGGAGGCAAGGGTCGGAGGTTCAAATCCTCTCATCCCGACCAAATTTAAAAAAAAAAGCCCCTTGGCTCACGCCTTGGGGCTTTTTTTATATTTCCTGCAATAACAACAAGTTAGGGCTGATAATACTTTTCTTCATCAATTTCGTCAGTCCAAGGTAGGTTATTCTCCTTCCAGCCAGTCGTACCATCTGTTATAGTATAGACTTTCTTATACCCTGCCGCTGCAAATTGATTTGTCGCATCTGCCGTTCGATTACCGTTGCGGCATATCAGGATAATGCGATCTTCCTGAGTCAAACCCTTTTCTTTAAGGCGAGCTTCAACGGCACTGACTAAATTCTCATTGAGTGCCAGCTTTTTGTCTTCTCCTTTTTCCACTAAAGGAACATGGGCATCTATCAGAGCAGGCGCACCTTTAGCAACTTCTCCACGAGTACGAACATCAACAAATAAGATGTTTTTACCCTCATTTTTGAGTAAATCATTAGCCTCTATCGCTGTGAGATAGAGTTCTAAGTCCGTTCTCTTTTTATCGGGCAAATCTACCGTTGGCGAAGTTGCACATCCATAAAGGAAGCTAAAAAAAGAGAGAGTAACAATAAACCGACAAAATCGATACATGATTTTCATTTTGGTAAGACTCCTAAGAGTAAGTCCGTTGTATATTATTCCGTTGCTATACAATCCGCGTAATCTTTAGCAGGTGCTTTTTTAGGCTTTTTGGAGGTTTTCTTAGAAGTTACAGGAACATCAGAATCTTCTAATATTCCATCCCCCGCAACACAGTCTGCATAAACATTTTTACTCTCTATAGGAGATTGTGATTCAGAAACAGCAGTCTTTCCTCCGACGCAAGAAACGAGTAAGCTACTCGCACCTATCAGCAAAAGACTGGCTATCGCATAACGAAATTTTGAAAATGTCATTTTTTCTCCTTGTACGAGGTTTATCACCTCAATTAAGTGTTTCATAAAGAAACCAAGCTTTTTCAAAAAACTTGGTTTCTAAAAGTTCAGGTTCAGTTAGAATTAACTGGTTATACAGCCCGCATCAGGCTCAATAGGTGCTTTTTCAGTATTTTTGTGTCTCTTCTTGTCTACCACAAGCGTAGAAGAATCTTTTTTTACTTCCTCAATTTCACAGCCACCAAAGCTAATAGTCTCTATTTCTGTGCTAGGGGGTTGTGACTCTTTAGAAATAGGATCAGTTACGCTGGCGCAAGAAACGAGTAAGCTACTCGCCCCCACCAGCAAAAGACTGGCTATCACATAACGGAATTTTGAAAAGGTCATTTTTTTCTCCTTGTACGAGGTTTAATACCTCAATTAAGTTTTTCATAAAGAAACCCAGTTTTTTGAAAAAACTGGGTTTCTAAAATTTTTGAACAGGATTAAACGGATTAAAGGATTGACAGGATTAATTAAAAAATCGGGTTAATGTTTTATTAAATCAATGACTTAATTAACCATTAACCATTAACCATTAATCCGTTTAATCCTGTTCAAAAATTCTTTGGCGAATGTACTATCTCTTAGTACAGCGGATTAGCGGAATAAACGGATTTTTTCTGATTGAATCTTGAAATTAGACTCTGTCAATTCAAAGATTTTTCAGATTCTAATTCCAAAATGATGATCAATCCGTTTATTCCGCTAATCCGTTGTACTAAACTGTACTAGAAATTAAACTTATAATCCATCATCAGCCAAAATTTAATCGCATCATTGTTAGCTAGATCATCACCTTCCCAATAAAACGCGCTCTTGACAAACATACTCAAGTTCTTATTGAACTTACGCACATAAACGAGATCAAGCTCACTGCCGTAATCATCACCACCATCGGCACTTTCAAAAAGGTGATAGAAGGCGAGAAATTTCCCCAACTTTTTGTCGATGTACCCCAGCGTGAAATTGAGATCAACCAATCCTTTCTCAGGTGTCATCAGGAATCTATCCGCAAAACCTGCCATAGCGTGAAGTGTTGCCAATGGCGTAGTAAATGCAGTACCACCATCTCCTTCTTTCTCCCCGAGTACCTCATAAGCGGCACCTAAGACAAAGCGATCATACTTGCCCTTCACAGCCAACTTATAGTACTGTGCTTCCTGATCGGGCTTAATACCAGAATCTGTCTCAAAAGTGGGCTTATCTTGGAGTGCGTATTCAGCCTCATAACTGAGTTTAACGCCGGAAACATTCCTTTTCCCCGTTGCCCTGACACCAATGGTATCATGAATGGAAGCCAACATATATGTATAACCTGTCACTTTGAGTTCAGGCATAACCGCATAAGAGGCATTAAACAAAAAAGAATTGGTTTTATCCCTTCTGTTCTCAAGTATCTTGTTGATTCCGTTGACATAAACACCTGTGAGTGTGAGATTTTTAACACTCTTGTCAATCACCGCAAGCACGTCGAAAGTTTGTGGCATCTGTCTCCAACCGACATGACCAACAAAGCGATGGTTGTCCAAAGTGAGCATTTTCCGTCCAGCGATGAAAGTCGTCTTACCCATTTGATAGGTCAAATGAGCTTGTGTCATCCGCGTCTGGCTCGGATCCATAATCACATCATAGTCACCTTGTTCTGGCTTATAATCATCTATTATACCAAAATGACTCACGTTTGTTGCCTCAATAGCCGCATTGAGACCTTTTACTCCAGCCAACTGACTAAATTTACCCCCAATAACGGTTCTGTTAGTAAACGCATTCGCTGCTGAAGCACCACCATCTATATCCGCGTATTCATAGCGAGGTCGAATTTGTGCGTAGAGCAACGAATCTGAAAACAACTGAAAACCAGTACCACTGTCAGATGCGACAGGGCTACTTGTTCCAAGAAAAACACAAGCTGCTGCAAAGCTTAGTTTTGAAAATTTCATTTTTTCTCCAGATTAAAAATGATTGAGTATAAAAAAAAAGAAAGGTAAAACGTTTGATATATCCTCCAGATTTTCACTTATAATGCCGATTATGTGAATCGTTCAAACATTTCAATCAGATAATGCATAAACTTTAGACTCAAATAAATATTCGACAGTATATTCTAGTAAATTAATTAACATAAATCAAGAAATAGGTTCCGCTTTTTAAAAAAAATGATAAAAAACATAAATTTACCTTAAATTGGGTTTAAAAGTTTTGTTTTTTAGGTTATAATAACAGAGTAAAATAATGAGATAA
>JAOZSV010000467.1 GCA_029939505.1 Thiotrichaceae bacterium
CACGAAGTATGTTGGTAAAATCTTCATGTTCTTTCTCTAACATAATATAATCTCCGGGTTTTTGAAATGCACATTGTTTTGTCACATTATCATTAAGTCATTGATTTTAAAGTAATATTGGTTAATTATTTACATAAAATTAATAAAAATCAATAAGGAATGGTCACGAAATAACTTCCCGTTTTGTCTTTTTAGTTACCACAGGTTCCACCTGTGGCTATTCACATTCAACCCCTATCGGGGTTGGCAAATCATTTACAGATAGAGGGAAATTATTTCATGATCATTCCTAAGTTACTTTGAATCTAACAAAGTAGAGTTTGACGTTGGGAGAAAATCACAATCCACAATTTTGCCGTAAACATTTTTCAACTTCTTCGTCTATCAAGTTTAAAGCTCTTTTCCAAGCCCTTTCGGTTGTTCTCTTTTCCTTGTTAATCAAGTCTGCAATTTCCTTAATATCCCAATCTCTTACCGTTAATTCAAAAAGTAACAAGTACAGAGAACCTTTTCCTTCTTGATGACTATGTTTTGTCTCATAGTCGTTGTAATAATCCTTGTAACCCGCTTTTTCTTCACGGCATCGCTCTAATATTCCCTTATCACGGGGAAAACGAGAACATCTTTCACCACGCGCCTTTTTTAAGGTTTTCATCTCGTTATGACACTTCTTTAAAAGCTTTTCCGTTTCTGGCTCGGTTCGATTAATCACTTTGGCTATTTCTTCTATAGGACACTCCAATTCACATAATGCGACAACCAATGGAAAAATAGCATGGGGTTTTTCAAGGGCAGTTCTATAACACTTGCGTATGCAAGCTTTTTGTTTATGCTTATCAACGATTTCTGCTGGAGAGGGGGCAGGACTTTCAAGTTCATTAACAGAATTCGTTTTTTCAGACCACTTCAATGTTTCTTTAGGCGCGAGTTCACTCCATTTGGATTCACCTTTCGCATCCGCATCATTTTGTTTGCGATTTTTGTCCCATTCCCCTCTGGAACGTATCTTATCTTCAATAAAACTATTAGCGGTGTTTTCAGCAATTTTAAGCAGCCAAGCTTTTTCTTTCAAAATAGGCTGCCCTCTGCGCGAAATCATTTTTCCACCAATAACAAACACAATATTTGAGAGTACATTACGAAAAGTTTCTTGACATACATCATCCGCTTCGTCTTCTTGAAGAACAAATCTTTTTTTAATAAGACGACCTTTTTTAAGATGACCTAGAATAATGGAGCCATACTCTTTGTATAGTGCTTCAACCTTTTGTCTTTTATTATCAGACATATTTTTTCTACCTCACTAAACAGGTACTTTAGGAGCTATAAATCAATTAACGATTTACAACTTTCTATGTAACTATAGCATTTCCCTTTTGAGTTAAATACATATCTGATGTGACGCAGGGTGCTTTCGAGGTTTCCGTTTTTTGAAGCGGAAACCTCGAAATCAATT
>JAOZSV010000315.1:0-1484 GCA_029939505.1 Thiotrichaceae bacterium
TAACCCCAACGGGGTGAAATGTGAATAGCCACCGATGAAATCGGTGGAATTTGGATATTGAAAGCTTTCTCACCTCGAATAAAATACCTAAAAATTTATGCTTCGGGATTTAACATTTCCAAACGAATACGAATCACTTCCTTCATGATACCGTCTAAACTTTCAATGGCTTGAATGGCTTTATTGATCTGTTTTTCGACGACTTGGTGAGTCAGTATGACAATTGAGACGTGTTCAGTACCACTAATAGCTTCTTTTTGGATAATGGCTTCAATGCTGATCGCATTTTCGCTGAGAATGTTGGTAACCTGTGCGAGTACACCCAGTTTATCTTGGGCGGATAGACGCAGGTAATAAGAGGCTTCGATTTCTTCTATGGGAACAATCGGCAAATCGGATAAGGCATCGGCTTGAAAAGCCAAATGGGGTACTCGATGATCTGAATCTGTTGTCAGGGCGCGTGTGACATCAACTAAATCGGCAATGATGGCTGAACCCGTTGGCAATGCGCCTGCGCCTGCACCATAATAGAGTGATTGCCCTAGCGCATCGGATTCAACCAATATGGCGTTCATAACCCCTTCAACGTTGGCGAGCAAACGTTTATTAGGAACAAATGTGGGATGTACTCGTAGTTCAATCCCCTTTTCAGTGCGCTTTGTAATGCCTAAGTGTTTGATTCTATAGCCTAATTCATTCGCATACTGCACATCTTCAGGCGCGATATTAGTAATCCCTTCCATATAGACTTTGTCAAATTGTAGGGGAATACCAAAGGCAATGGAGGCGATAATGGTTAACTTATGGGCAGCATCAACGCCTTCAATATCAAAAGTGGGATCTTTTTCAGCGTAGCCTAAGCGTTGCGCCTCTGCTAACACATCTGCAAAGTCACTTTCTTTCTCACGCATTTCGCTCAGAATAAAGTTGCTGGTTCCGTTAATAATCCCTGCAGCCCATTTAATTTGATTTGCAGCCAAGCCTTCGCGTATTGCTTTAATGATCGGTATGCCGCCACCGACAGCCGCTTCAAAGGCAACCATCACTCCTTTTTCTTGCGCCGCTGCAAAAATCTCATTACCATGTAATGCAATTAAAGCTTTATTTGCTGTGACAACATGTTTTCCATTAGCAATGGCTTGTAATGTCATCTCTCGTGCGAGAGTCGTGCCGCCGAGTAATTCAACAATAATGTCTGGTTCAGGATGATTAACAAGTTCAGACAATTCTTTTATGAGTACAATCTCATCTGTCTGATATGAATAAGTATTATTCAGTTCTTTCGCACAGGCATGGGTGACGATAATGCCGCGCCCTGCACGACGGGCTATTTCTTTGGCATTCTGCTGTAAGACATGTACTGTGCCGCCACCGACTGTACCTAATCCGAGTATGCCGACTTTAATTGGATTTAACATTGATATTTTGTTTCTTAAAACTTTTTATTAATGATGAATGGTGAATTAAGAAATCCGATTTTTGAA
>JAOZSV010000315.1:1584-4782 GCA_029939505.1 Thiotrichaceae bacterium
AAAATCGGATTTCTAAGCTCGAAACGAGTTTTAAGAAATCCGATTTTTGAAAAAATCGGATTTCTAAGCTCGAAACGAGTTTTAAGAAATCCGATTTTTGAAAAAAATCGGATTTCTAAGTTTGAAAAATTTTATCTTTCTTAAACATATCCCGAATCCCTCGTAACGCTTGACGAGTGCGATGATGATTTTCAATTAATGCAAATCGCACATGATCATCTCCATAATTGCCAAAACCAATGCCCGGTGAGATTGCTACTTTTGCCTCAGCTATCAGTTTCTTTGCAAATTCCAATGAACCCATTGCTCTATATGGTTCAGGTATCTGTGCCCATACAAACATTGTGGCTTTTGGTTTTTCTACAGCCCATCCTAAGGCATTTAAGCCCTCACAAAGTACATTGCGGCGCTGATAGTACATATCACAAATTTCTTCTACACAGGTTTGATCACCTTCTAATGCCGTAATGGCGGCGACTTGAATGGGTGTAAAAGTGCCATAATCAAGATAAGACTTCATGCGCGTTAAAGCCGCAATTAGGGTTGGATTGCCACACATAAAACCGAGTCGCCAACCTGGCATATTATAACTTTTTGACATCGAAAAAGATTCAACAGCGATGTCTTTAGCCCCTGGCACTTGTAAAATTGATGGCGCGACATAACCATCAAAAACAATATCTGCATAAGCTAAGTCGTGTATGATCCAAATTTCATGTTTCTTTGCAATTTCTACGATTTCTTCAAAAAATTCCAGTTCAACACATTGCGTTGTCGGATTGCCGGGAAAATTGAGTACCAACATTTTGGGGGTTGGCCAAGAGTTTGTAATGGTTTTGACCAATTCGGCAAAAAAGTCAACGCCTGGCACTAAAGGCACATGGCGTATATCAGCACCTGCAATGACAAAGCCATAAGGATGAATCGGATAGGCGGGATTGGGTACTAATACGGTGTCTCCTGTTCCCAATGTGGCGAGGGCTAAATGAGCCAAGCCTTCTTTAGAACCTATGCTGACAATGGCTTCTGTTTCGGGTTCCAAAGAAACGTCATAACGCCGTGCATACCAGTTGGTGATAGCACGACGTAAACGGGGAATACCCTTTGATGCGGAGTAGCGATGGGTATCTTTACGCTGCACGACTTCAATTAATTTATCAACAATATGTTTAGGGGTGGGCTGATCGGGATTGCCCATCCCAAAGTCAATAATATCCTCGCCCTGTGCGCGTGCTTGCATTTTCAAATCATTGACGATATTGAATACATAAGGGGGGAGGCGTTTTATACGTGAAAATTCGTCTTTCATTAGTTATGAGTTATCAGTGTTTATTTTAGGGGATTTATTTCAGGTTTGAATCAGAATTTTCAGAATATTCGAGGCTAAAGTTTTTTTGAAAGAAAAAATTTTAGCCTCGAATAGAATTTTCAGTGCGATGCCTGGCATTTTCTTGCAGGGTGTAAATCCCTGTCGGACAAGCTCTAACCAACCACCCGTCTCAAGTGTTGTTTGTAAGCAGTGATTATATCACAGAACGAATAACACGAAGCGTACATAGAGAATGCGAATTAAGAGTTGAAATTTTTTTGAAAATGGAGTACAACGCTTTGTTGCTTTGGAGTACATTCGATTCGAGGTTCAAGTTTTTTCAGTAAAAAAAACTTGAACCTCGAATTGAGTTTTTCTTCAAAAAACTCAAACCTCGAATAGTTTTGCAAGAGCCTCTAAAGTTTAAAAATCTATCCCCATTTTATCTCCCATCCCATTTCCCCCGCTTGTGCAACAAAGTCATCACTAATACCAATATTTGGAAGAGCAATTAAGTTATTTTCAAAATAAATCAAAGGAATAAAATCTCTTAGCCAAGGCGGTAATGCTTGTAATAATTTTTTAACGATGCGCTGATGCCCACGCCAACGAAATTTTTCCCCACCTTGTCGAAAACGCACTTGTAATTGGGTTCCCGTTGGAAGAGCTAATCCCCGCCCTTGTACCTGATTAACTGTTAATTCTCCCAGCGGCAATTGTAATTGTGCGGGTAATAACCAAGTAAAATACTGTGAATTATCAGGCATTTTAGGCAAATTAGGCATAGCAAACAAAGCGTTACGATAACGGCGTACCTCGCCACCTCGCCATCGCACGAGTGGTTGACGATCTGCTTTTGCTGTCAACACATCACTGAGAATATGTTCTAATTGTACTGTAGAAGGAAGGGGTAAACCGAGTTTTTTTAACCAAAATCGTAATACATTACGCTGCCGTGCCTTGCTCATACAGGATAAGACAGATAAAAGCAATTGATCAGCATTTTCACCTTGACCACTTTGCCAATCCTGTTCAGCCAAAACCTGTATCAATTCATTTGCCTCAGCTTGATGACGAGCAACACGACTTAAAGTATGACTGACACTCGCCCAACGCTGTTGTAAATGAGGCATAATTTTATGGCGAAGAAAATTACGATCAAACTGAATATCGGCATTACTGCTATCTTCTATCCATTGTAAATCAGTTTGCAGGGCATAATGGTGTAATTGAGTACGAGTATAGTTTAATAAAGGGCGAATAAGCCAGCCATGATTTAAAGAGGTTACAGATGGCATCGCCGCCAAGCCTGCGACACCTGCTCCGCGTAATAGTTGTAATAAAACGGTTTCCGCTTGATCATCGGCATGTTGGGCAGTTAAAACAACCTCATTTGGTGCGATTCGTTGAGCGATTGCGTCATAACGAGCAGTGCGAGCGATTGCTTCAAGGCTCTCCCTGGAAGCGACGCGAACATTAACTCGTATGACATCACAGGGAATATCTAAGTCTTCACAAACTTGCAGACAATGCGTTGCCCAATTATCTGCTTGGGCGTGTATTCCATGATGGATATGAATTGCGCGTAAATTATCAATTTGTGAGCGTATTTGTGCTAACGCATGTAAAAGCACATGCGAATCTAAACCACCACTGTAGGCTATCCATAATTTTTGTGTCGGAGGGCATAGATGTAATAAATGTTTAAAAAGTTGAGAGGGAGAAAAATGGGGCATTGTATTTATTAATTGATGTGGCGTATAATAATGCGAATTAAGAGTTAAAAATGGAGTTCGAGGTTTAAGTTTTTTGAAGAAAACTTAAACCTCGAATCTACTCCAAAGCAACAAAGCTAAAGCGTTGTACTCCAAAGCAACAAAGCTAAAGCG
>JAOZSV010000316.1 GCA_029939505.1 Thiotrichaceae bacterium
ACTTAAACCTCGAATAAAGTTTTTTGAATACTTTAGCCTCGAAGTTCACTCCCCTTATCCGTTGTACTCAATATCGGGTGGAGTAGTTACAAATAAAAAAGCCTTGAAGTCCAAAAACGCTCCAAAGCTAAAGCGTTGAACTCCAAAAACGCTCCAAAGCTAAAGCGTTGAATTCCAAAAACGCAAAACGGCAGTAAAATGTAGGGTGGGCAACGGTTTTTTTGGTGCAACGGCAAAATGTTAAAATCAAAGATGAACCACAAATACCATCTCATAGATGACGAGATGAATGCCGTTGCACACGTCTTTTTGTGTGCAACGGCCTACCTGGCTAAATGGTGAATGATGAATGATGAATGAAATCAATCGTTTAAAGAGAAATTTGTGCACTTCATGGCTTTCACCATTCATCATTCATCATTCATCATTCACCATTCACCATTAACAATCGTAACATCTGCCTTTCACCCGTCGGGTAAATCACTTCAAATGCGACGATATTTCCATTTTCAGAAATAGGCGTAAAAACGACTTGAGTATCCCGTTCACTGTTTTCATTCGGGGACAGCACATAGTCAAAAATGCCCTGATAACGCTTACCTTTAATCGTGATGGAAACTTTTCCTTTATGAACCCAAGTTAAACTATAGTTGTCTAGGGCTTCAGGATAGGCGCAAGTCGGATAAATATGTTGCTGACGTTTTTGTCCTGTCTCCTCTTCAAAGATTAGGCGCATGGTATTTAATTCGCTTGGAAAAAGTCCTAATGGTTCATCGTCGCTGACGGGCGTTGCCGCCATGTCAGTACGTGCGACTACTTTGCCCTCATCTAATTCAGCGGTTAAAATACCGTTTTCTTGTAATACTACTTGATGAATCCCTAACGGTGCAACTGCTTCAATTAAGGCGGATAGTTCTTGGATAACTGGGTACGCAAGAATTTCGCGCCCTGGTACTGTGATAAAGGTAACACTCCCATCAGGGTTGATAGTCAGTTTGGCGTGACGATTTGTCTGTTTCACTTGCACGGGTAATACCGCAAAACGAACATTTTCAATGGTTAATTCCAATTGACCGTTTTCCGGATTTTGCACCAATTGCCAATCGCTGTCTTTTATTTCAGATAATTCATTGAGTTGTTTTAATAAAGTGGGTGCATTGATTAGAACATCAGTTTTCATGTCAATGGTTGGGGGGCGATTGTCGGCAAAATTAACGACTAAAGCCGCTGTCAAATCTGTACCCGTAGATATTTGATCCTGATGGGTAAATCGAACTCCCGCCCCTATCTTAACGCCCTTTGCCACCTGGGTATTTTCACCGAGAGTCACGGATGAAAGTTGGCTCCCTTCAAGGATTTTTGCCTCTTTTATTAATGCGGGCGCGTCCGCGTCACCCATGATGTTACCTTTGAGTTGACCGCCGCTAATCTGGGTATCAGGTGCTAAAGACACCTCTTGGAAATAAACACCCACTTTACTATTATTGACAATAATCCCTGACAACATACCCCCAATAATAGAACGACCCCGAAAATCAAAGTCCGCTAAAATACCATCATTGCTAATACCGCCCGTCAAAACACCACCTTGGACGGTTGCCCCCGCTTTAATGGTGGAATTAGAAATCCAACCTTTATTTTCCGCATCACATTCAAAGACGGCTTGGGCAACACTCGCCCCTTCTTCAATCGTGACATTGCAGGGCAAAGTATTTCCAGAGGCATTGCAGCTGCTACTGATAGAAAGTCTATTTTTAGGACAAAGAGGTACACCTGATACAGACGGTGGCAGTATTATGGTTTCATTATTGTCATCAATCGTACCCGGTGGTGGTATGGTCTCATCATTGTCATCAATCGTACTGGTATCAACAAGTGGTGACGGTTTTGTCTCATCATTGTCAATCGTGCCTGGTGGCGGTTTGGTATTATCATCAATCGTACCTGTGTCCACCACAAGCTGGGGAGGTAATTGTGGCGTACTTGCGAGTTGGTTATTGCCTAGATTAACGGTTTTCAAATTGGAAAAGTGAGTTAAATCAGGAGCCGTTCCACTTAGTTGATTATCACTTAAAGAAAGTTCTTGCAAACTGGAAGGCAAGTTGGCGGATGAAATAGAGCCATTAAGCTGATTATGGCTCAAGTCAAGTTTTTCTAAAAGGGCTAAGTTCGTTAAATCTGGAAGTGAACCTGTTAAACCATTGTTTTGTCTATCAATAGCGATAACATGTTCATCACGACAGGTGATTCCGGTTCAACTGCATGGCGTATTGGTCATGTTCCAACCGCCTTCAAAAAGATCAAACCAACCAGCCCCTTTGGTGCTGTTAAAAAGTAAAAGTAAAGTTTGGCATTCACTTTCAGGTATGTCTGTTTGAATAGCGCAATCCGTAGTTGCTTGTGCTAAAGGTAGCCAAATGAAATTGATGGTTATTATGGAAAATATAAAATAGCGCATAATTTCGCTCCAATTCGTTAAATGTATTTAATGTATATAGTAGTAGGGTAAATGCCATTAAGTTAAGGAATATTTGTTGGAATCCATTCGAGGTTTGAGTTTTTCTTCAAAAAACTCAAACCTCGAATCCTTCAGATTTGGATTATATCGTTTAGAATCAATTCGAGGTTTGAGTTTTTTTTTCAAAAAACTCAAACCTCGAATGGACTCCAAGGCTTAACTTAATGTACTATCCTGTCAGAATCAGAATTTCCAGAATGATAGAATTAACAGAATACAATTCACTTCAAAAAACCATTCTGATAATTCTTAAATTCTGATTCTGACAATTAAATAAACAACCCAAAGTCAATAGAAAGAGAACGAAATGGTGGGTTTCGCTTCACCTACATTACGCTCGCTGGCTATGTTCACTCATTTTTTTTGAACGTTGTAATTTGCTGCTATGTTGTTGCCAGTAAACAAGTTCCTCTGCTATTGTCAAGTTTTTCGTTTCTTTGTAGATTTTTTTAGCACCACGATGTTGAAGTGCTATGCAACTAAATGGTTTCTCTTTCATAGCTAATCACCTCTGGTGGAGAATAAATGTTAATTTCAGTATAACCGTTTATCGTATTAATGGCATGATAGAGGGGAACTTTCTGAAAATGTACAATATGTTTGAAGTTCCAACTCACAATCAGTTGACATTTTGCTACGGTTGCCAGTGCAACATGAAGTGCATCCGCTGTTGACTTTTTAGTTACAATACCGGCATCAAGGTAAGCTTGACGCAGTAATAATGCTTCTTCAGAAATAGCAATGAAATCGGCATATTCTGTGATTTCATCAAAAAATTGACGTACTTTTTCTGGTGCCAACTCAACCTCTCTTTGAACAACTGGAGAAATAACTAATTTAAAGCGTTTTTCTCTCACTTGCTGGAAAAAAACTTTGCTTGCTTCATCAAAACCTTCATCAAAAACACCTCCAAATACAGAAGTATCTGCATAAGAAAGTATTGGTCTGTTTGCATTTTTCATCACATTTTAATCTACAGTGTCTGAATCAGAATTGACAGAATTTTAGAATTAACCGAATAACAACCGAGTACAGCGAATTGACGAAATCATCGTATTTTAAAGGAAGGGCAGACACGCAGGTCTGCCCCTACAATCGCAATTAATGTCGGGGCGAACATCAGTGTTCGCCCTTGCTGAGTGTTATATTCGTTTATTTCGCTAATTCGTTGTACTATCTTGTTTGAATCAGAATTGACCGAATTTTAGAATTAACAGAATACAATTCACTTCAAAAAACCATTCTGAAAATTCTAAAATTCCGTAAATCCTGATTCAGAATAAACAACCCTTTCGTCAATAGAAAGAGAAAGAAATGGTGGGTTTCGCTCTTTTGTAGGATGTATAAGCGAAGCGTCATACACCAAAACCCAAGAGTAAATCATAGCAATATCGGGTACAAATGGTAAATGGTGTGTGTTGTGCATGACGCTATCGCTTATGCACCCTACGAATTACTACGAATTACAATTTATTAATCAGCCATGTAGGGTGGGCAACGGTTTTTTTGTTGCCCACCATCTTAGCTTTAAAACGGGCAATTATTCCCCGAATTCTTTTTCAGCAATATGAACCATTTCACATCCCCAATTAGATGGATAAAATCCTTTTTTGACATAATGATGAAAAGTTGAATAAGGCCAATCTTTAACCTGTTTTACCAATCCATGTTTTACCGGATTATAATGAATATAATCGAAGTGGTTATTATAATCTTGTTGATCACGGATTTGGTGTTCCCAAAAACGTCTTTGCCAAATGGTGGTTTCACGGTGGTTTCGAGTCATTCATCCATTCAGGGCGATGAAAAAGCGATTTAGCCGATTTTGAAAATTGTGATTTGATTAAGCTCCAGCGGATGGAAAAATTATTATCATTTTCGGGACCTGTCCAAATACAATGCAAATGTTCCGGCAAAAGTACCCACGCTTCAATGATAAAAGGATAATTTTGTCGAGTTTTGGCGATAGCATTATTTAATAATTGTCGTGCCATTTCATTTTGAAATAAATTTTGGCGACGATAGGTAACCACCAAAATAAGTACCCCCACCCAATTTAGCTCAATGATAATTAGACATAATGTAAAATGTAGGGTGGGCAACGGTTTTTTTTATTGCCCACCAAAACGTTAAAATAAGACATCATCCAAAAATACCATCTCAGAGATGACGAGATGAATGCCGATGCACACAAAAAGACGTTTGCATTGAGGTAGAACAGCCAGTTACCCAAACTGCCCCCTCACGGATCCCGACGAGC
>JAOZSV010000111.1:0-14353 GCA_029939505.1 Thiotrichaceae bacterium
GCCGCTTAGAAATCCGATTTTTGAAAAAATCGGATTTCTTAAACATCTTGGAAACGATTTCTTAAACATCTTGGAAACATAGTGCGTAACATCAGTTAGCATTTCAAGACTGTTACTAATCATTCACCATTCTATTCGAGGTTCAAGTTTTTTCGATAACTTGAACCTCAAATTGAGTTGAAGAAAACCTTAAACCTCGAAACCATTAATTATGCCTACCTCAAATCAACCAATTAATCCTGAAATACAAAAAATTTTAGATGCTTGTTACCATGATCCTTTTGCTATTTTAGGAAAACACACCCTTGGCGAAAATAATGAAATAGTACGAGTATTTATGCCGGAAATAAAAAAACTGTGCATTTTACCAGATCATTTGCCAATGGAACGCTTGCCAAATACCGATTTTTTTGAATGGCAAGGTGAATATGATACCGTTCCCGATCATTATCAATTAGAATGGATTGATGATGATGATAATACTCATACTGGTTATGATCCCTATCGTTTTCCGCCACAATTAAGTGAATTTGATTTACATCTCTTTGCCGAAGGCAAACATGGCCACGCTTATCATTTTTTAGGCGCGAATTTACAGACGATTGAAAACATTGAAGGCGTTTTATTCGCCGTTTGGGCACCAAATGCGGAACGCGTCAGTGTCGTAGGAGAATTTAACCGTTGGGATGGACGTTGTCACCTCATGCGAATGCGTAGTAGCGGTGTTTGGGAATTGTTTATCCCTGAACTCGGAGCCAACAGTTTGTATAAATTCGAGATAGACAACCGTGATAGTAGTCGTATTCAAGTGAAATATGATCCTTATGGGCAGGGTTTTGAACATCATCCGCAAATATCAAGTTATGTTGTTGCAAAACAAATCTATCTCTGGCAGGATGAACAATGGATACAAGCCAGAGCAAAGCGCGATTGGTTACATACTCCCATGAGTATTTATGAAGTGCATTTAGGCTCATGGATGCGCGATAAAGAGGAACATTGTTTTAATTACCGTGAATTAGCAGAAAAATTAGTCAGTTATGTCAGTCATTTAGGATTTACACATATTGAATTATTGCCTATCGCAGAACATTCCTTAGATGCTTCTTATGGCTACCAAGTGACTGGTTTTTATGCACCGACGAGCCGCTTTGGTTCACAGGATGATTTTCGGTATTTCGTCGATTATTGTCATCAGCATAATATCGGTGTCTTCTTGGATTGGGTACCAGGGCATTTTCCCAAAGAGCCCGATGGACTATCTTGGTTTGATGGAACCACTTTATATGAATATGCTAATTCCTATCAGGGCAAATACCGTGATTTGGGAACATTGAACTTTAATTATGGCAAGCATGAAGTGAAAAGTTTCCTGATTTCTAATGCCCTGTACTGGCTCGAAGAATACCATATCGACGGCTTACGGGTGAAAGCAATTGATTCTATGCTCTATCTGGATTATTTTCGTCGGGATGGTGAATGGGTACCTAATATCTATGGTGGCAATGAAAATTTGGAAGCCATTGCATTTTTGCGTGAACTAAATACCATTATTCATCAAAAATATCCTGATATATTAATGATGGCTGAAGAATCGACAAATTGGCCTCAAGTCACACACCCCACTTGGTTAGGTGGTTTAGGTTTTCATCTCAAATGGAATAAGAGTTGGATGCGTGGTACTTTAGAATATCTGTCTAAAGAATCTGTTCATCGTTCTTATTACCATCAAAATCTCACTTTTGGGCTATTTAATGCGTTTAGTGAAAAATTTATATTACCTTTACCTCATAATGAAGTGATAGATGGTAAACGTTCTTTAATTGATAAAATGCCGGAAGATGATTGGCGGCGTTTTGCCAATTTGCGCTTGTTATATACTTATATGTGGCTTTCTCCCGGTAAAAAAATCTTCTTCATGGGCGGAGAATTTGCTCAAAAAGGCGAATGGAATCATGCGAAAAGTTTGGAATGGCATTTACTGAATTCAAATGCTCATGTTGGCATTCAAACTTTAGTGAAAGATTTGAATCTGATGTATCAACAATTACCCGCTTTGTATTACTATGAATTTGATGAAAAAGGGTTTGCCTGGATAGATTGCCACGATGCCACCCAATCTGTGATTAGTTATGTACGCCGCAGTGATGATGATGAGTTGCTCATTATACTGAATTTCACCCCAATTCCTCGACATGATTATCGCATTGGAGTTAAGCAGGCTGGGCTGTATCAAGAGTTGTTCAATTCTGATTCACCATATTATGGCGGTAGCGATGTGAGCAATGATGAAGTGATGGCAGATGAAACAGAATGGATGGGGCAACCTTATTCATTAAATATCACTTTACCGCCGCTGGCGGGAATTATTTTGAAATTGAAGCCGGCAAAACCGATTGAAGAAACAGCCTATCAAGCTGAAACGGATCAAAAGATAAATAAGCCAGAGAGTGACGAAATTCAGTTCAATAAATCAATTGAGTCGGCTGATACTGATATACCTGTTGAAGCGGTAAAAGCGGCTGATATTGATATACCTGTTGAAGCAATAGAGGCGGCTGATACTAATAAACCTGTTAAACGAATTTATCGGAAAAAATGGACTCCAAGACTCGGTAAAAAAACGGAGTAGTTGTATTCGCTACACTTGACACGACGTGAACATTTAAATTAGTTCTCTTTCCTATTAAATAAAATTCTACTTTTAAATCAATTATTTAGAGAATATCGCTTTATAAATCCTTGAATTTTAGTAACGACTCAGATTTGAAATTGCAAGGCGGACAGCTTTGACGACTCAGTACAACGGATTTGAGAATAAAACGGATTTAAAAAAACGTGATCTAACGTTAACGCCATGAATTGATGAGGAGAAGAATGTTTTTTGAAAATCCTCGTCGTTTGAATCCGTTTTATTCTAAAATCAGTTGTACTTACTGCTTTTCGCTTTTCGCCTTGAAATCAATTTCAAGGCTAACCGCTGAGTCGTTACGAATTTTAAAGAATTAATGTAACGACTCAGGGCAACCATAAAGGATTGCCCCTACAATAATATTCTTATTAATACAGACGAAAATATTCTGATGTAGGGGCAATCCCTTGTGGTTGCCCTGATTATGTCGTAGGGGCAATCCCTTGTGGTTGCCCTGAGTCGTTACGAATTAATTTAGGAAAGAGAACTATTGAACTCAAAAAACAATCATTATGCGTATACTTTTTGTGACTTCTGAAGCCTATCCACTCATTAAAACAGGTGGTTTAGGTGATATTTCTTATACCTTGCCTAACGCTTTGCGACAACTAGGTGTTGATATTCGTTTATTATTACCGGGTTATCCCGCAGTGCTTGAACAGCTTTCACTCATTGAAGTCCATGAAAATATTAGGTTGCCTCCTTTACAAGAACCTATCCGCATATTAACTGGGATCATGCCTGGTGAAATAACTCCTGTTTATGTCATTGAATGTCCGAGTTTATATGAACGCGACGGTGGACCTTATCAAGATAGCAATGGAAAAGATTGGGCTGATAATGCATTACGTTTTGGAATACTTTCTCAAGTTGCTGCACTATTCGGTAGCAACAATTTGTTATTTAAACCGCAAATTATCCATTGCAATGATTGGCAAACCGGTTTAGTTCCAGCCTTTTTAACCTTTAATCCTAATCAAAGCGCACGGACAATGATGAGCATCCATAATATGGCTTATCAAGGTATTTTTCATCCAGAAATTGTAGAAAGTTTTGGCTTGCCGCCAGAAAGTTTTAGTATATCTGGATTAGAATATTATGGGAAAGTCTCATTTCTTAAAGCCGGATTATATTACAGTGATTGGATAACAACAGTCAGCCCGAGTTATGCTAAAAATATTCAAACCCCTACTGATGGTTGCGGTTTAGAAGGGCTACTGACGATACGTCAAGCACAATTAACCGGCATTTTAAACGGTATTGATACAGAGGCTTGGAATCCTGAGACTGATCCTTTGATCAATCACAATTACAATACGAAAAGTTTACTGCTCAAATCTCGCAATACCCAAGAATTGCGTAAAAAACTTGGACTGACCTCCTCAACACAAACTCCAGTCATTGGCATGATTGCCCGCCTCATTGAACAAAAAGGCATTGATTTAGTTTTACCCATCATCCCGGATATGATGAAATCGGGTGCTCAACTTGTTATACTTGGTAGTGGCGATAAAAAATTTGAAGAAGCATTGCAACAATTAGCAAAATATTATCCTCAACAAATCAGCGTCACTATTGGTTATAATGAAGAACTGGCCCATCAAATTGAAGCTGGAGCAAATATATTTTTGATGCCTTCTAAATTTGAACCTTGCGGTTTAAACCAAATGTACAGTATGTGTTATGGCACTATACCAATAGTACGGCGTACTGGTGGATTGGCAGACACGGTCATTGATGCAACCCCTAATAATATTCAAGCTAAAATCGCCACCGGCTTTATATTTGAGAAGGAAAACGCCGATGAATTATTATTTTGCATACGACGCGCCTTGCGAACCTTCCGTGATAAAACAACGTGGCGGCAGTTACAAATGACGGGTATGAATCGTGATTTTAGCTGGCAGGAAAGTGCTAAACAGTATGTATCGTTGTATAACTCAATATTGAATTAAAAATTCTAGTAACTACTCAGCGGTTAGCCTTGAAATTGATTTCAAGGGTGAGTAGTTACAAAAATAGTTGGGTTTTTGAGCACGAGGTTTAATAAATCCTTTCCAAAAATCGGATTTCTAAGGTGATTTCCTAAAAAAAATAGATCAGGATTTGAAAGGGCGAACATAAGTGTTCGCCCTGTATTTTTTTTATAAGAAATCGCCTAAGTTCAAAAACGAATAGTGGAATAGGTTCATCCAAAATGTTGGACTCCAATTCACAAGTTTTTCTTCAAAAAACTTTCCCCTCGTTATCTGCTATTTAACAAAACTCTACCTATTTACCTAATAACGTCAACTTTCAATTCGTTGTACAATTCGTTATCTAAGGAACCATTAATGAACCCTATCCATTCCCATCGCGCCACTCATTTTTTTATCTCACTTATAGGAGTATTATTATTGACGATCTCAACAGCACAGAGTTATGAAAACTTACCGGGTACAACACCCTACTCAAAAGCGTTACGTGACTCGCTCAAGGCAGCACTGATAGCAAAGGGAACAAATTATCAACCAAGAACAGAACATCTTCTCGCTTCAGGGCAGCCAAAATTTATTAATCGGCTGATTTTAGAAGATTCACCTTATTTATTGCAACATGCTCATAATCCTGTTAATTGGTTTGCGTGGGGAAATGAGGCTTTTGAAAAAGCCCGTCAAGAAGATAAACCGATTTTTCTCTCCATCGGCTATTCTACCTGTCATTGGTGTCATGTCATGGAGGAGGAGAGCTTTGACAATACAGACATTGCGCGTTTGATGAATGAACATTTTATCTGTATCAAAGTGGATCGTGAGCAACGTCCTGAAGTGGATGAAGTTTATATGACAGCGGTGGTTATGAGCAGAGGGCAAGGGGGTTGGCCTATGTCTAGCTTTTTAACCGCAGACGGTAAACCGTTTTTTGGGGGAACTTATTTTCCGCCTGACGCATTTACACAGATACTTAAAAATGTCGCGCAAGTTTGGGAAGAAAAACGCCCCCAACTCATCGCACAAGCCAATCAGATTGCCGAACGGGTGAAGCAAATCACTGCCGCCAGCGGCGAGGCACGTCAATTGGGTAAAACAGCAATCCAAGAAGCCATTTCCAATATCTTGGGAATGCACGATTCCTCTCTTGGCGGATTTGGTAACGCGCCTAAATTTCCACAAGAAGCTTGGTTATTACTGTTGCTAAAAGTGGTGCATCATGATGAAGCGTTAGCTGCTGCCATTAACAGCTTAAAGAAAATGGCAGAAGGTGGACTCTATGATCAAATAGGGGGTGGATTTCATCGCTACTCAACAGATGCGCATTGGCTAACACCCCACTTTGAAAAAATGCTTTATAATCAAGCGCATATCGCACGCGCCTATTTAATGGCTTATCAATTAACGGGCAATATTCTCTATGCCACAGTCGCCAGGCAAACATTAGATTATGTCTTGCGAGAAATGACTGCAGCTCAAGGCGGATTTTATTCTGCCACCGATGCGGATAGTGAAGGTGAAGAAGGCTTATTTTTTGTATGGAGCCCTGCACAAATACGCGCCGCGCTAAATGAAACTGAGGCGGAGTTCGCATTGAATTTATATGGTGTCACCGCGCAGGGCAATTTTGAAGGTAAAAATATCCTTCACTTACCCATTTCCTTAGAAAAGTACGCGAACGAAAAAGCCATCTCATTACAACAACTCATTGAAAAACTTGATGTTATTCGTGAAAAACTCCGTCGTGTTAGGGAAGAACGTGAACCGCCCTTGCGTGATGACAAAATTATCACAGCCTGGAATGGCATGATGATCACCACATTGGCACTCGCTGCCGACATTTTAGAAGAACGGCGTTATTTAGAAGCGGCGCAACGTGCAGCCACTTTTATCGGGTCAAAACTCACAAAAGGGCAAGGCGAATGGTGGCGTGTTTATGTACATAACAAGGCTTCCATCTCCGCCCATCAAGAAGATTATGCCTACTTTGCTGAGGCATTGCTCACGCTCTATGATGTCAGTAATGATAAGGACTGGCTAAATAAGGCGCGAGAAGTAGCTGATGCGATGCTGCACCACTTTTGGGACAAAGCACAGGGAGGCTTTTTTATGAGTAGAGAAAGCGACACGCCCTTAATTGCCCGCCCTAAAAGTCCTAACGATGGTGCGATTCCATCGGGTAATTCGGTAGCAGTGCGTGTTTTAGCAATGCTCACCGCCCGTACTGGCATTGAGCGTTATCGTGATAAAGCCAATGCGACACTCAATGCCTTTTCATTGGCGATTACACAACAACCGAGTAGTTATGCCTATATGTTACTCGCTGCTGATGAATTACTTCATGGCGAAATGGGATTACAACAATATGGCGCACGCGGTGCCGTCAAAGCAACAGCAAAACGAACTCATCATGGGCAAACAGTAACAATAGAAGTGGAAATACAAGATGGGTGGCACATTAATGCCCATAAGCCGTTACAAGAAAACCTGATCCCCACTGTCGTCCGTCTTGATAAAACACAATGGCGACTTGAGCAGGTTTCTTACCCAAAACCAGAACAGGTTCGGCTCTCATTTCAACAAGCCACACTTGCACTTTATCAAGGGACAATTCATTTGCGAGGGCAATTAATACCTCCTCCTAATCTTCCTTTGCAAAAGAAAGGGGAGAGTTCGTTGAGTGATAAAATAAACCTTGTGCCAATCCGCCTGACATTTCAGGCTTGTAATGATAAGATGTGTTTACCGCCTGAAGAATTGGTTTTTAGGATAGGAAGAAAGTGATTTTGGTGTCATTTTGGAGTCCATTCGAGGTTTCAGTTTTTTGAAGAAAAACTGAAACCTCGAATGCTTCCGCTTTGGGATTTTAAAAGCCGTTTCCGGATGGACACTACTTATACACTGAGACCAAATCCCACATCGGTAAAAATACGCCGAGTGCTAAAATCAGTACCATCACGCCAATGAAAACTAATAAAATCGGTTCAATCAATACACTCAAGTTTTTAGTGGCATAATCGACTTCACGTTCATAAACTTCTGCAACTTGGAGCAATAAACTATCAATCTTGCCGGTTTCTTCACCGACTTCTATCATTTGTAATATTAAAGGGGTAAATAAACCGCTGGCTTGTGCGGTGTGAGTGAGGGTTTCACCACGTTCTATTCCATGACGCATTTGTAATATGAGTGAACACATATAGGCGTTATCGACTGCTTGTGCAACATCAGTCAACGCTTCAATCAGCGGTATTCCAGAGGCCAATGTGACAGAAAATACCCGGGCATAACGTCCTAACAGGGCACGGGTTATAATACGACCAATTATTGGCAAACGAAGTTTAAATTTGTCCCATTGATAACGTCCCCGTTGGGTATGTAACCATAATCTTATCGCCACGCCAATTATTAAGCTACCAATCAGTAATGTTGGCCATGAAGCTACCATAAAATCTGATACCGCTAAGATTATACGTGTTTGCAAGGGTAAATCGACTTTGGCTTGTGCAAATATTGCGGCAAATTTCGGAATAACGACGACACTGGCGACAACAATAGCGATGCTTATGCCAATGATAACAATAATAGGATAACGGAGCGCGGCTTTAATTTGTTCACGAGTGTTTTTTTCTAATTCTAAATATTTGGCAATACGGAGAAATGCTTTATCCAAAGTGCCTGTGTTTTCGCCTATCCGAATGATATTAACAAAAAAATTGGAAAAAACGGTTGGTTGGTGAGATAATGCGGTGCTAAGTGTTTGCCCCATTTCTAAGTTTTTGATTATGTTAGATAATATAATTGATAAGCTGGAATGATGTTCAGATTTTGCCAAGCTACGCAGAGCGCGAATTATGGGTACACCCGCTTTCATTAAAGTGAACATTTGATTGCTGAATGTGATTAATTCTGTTGGGTTGGGTGTTTCAAACCTTCCTCGCCAACTTACAGAAGCCCGTGGTTTTTTAACCAAGTTAATTTCAATTGGCGTGATGCCATTTTTGTTGAGTTGCCGCGCAACTTCTTGGCGGGTTCTGGCTTGCATTTCACCGGTTAATCTAGTACCTTGTTTATTACGGGCGGTATAATGAAAAAGTGGCATGGGTGAATTATGATTTTTTTGATAATTTGGATGCAAGTGAATACTGACGACGCGGGCGCATCGATAATAGGTTCACACGCCGGCGCGTCAATGCTATTAAGCCAAGGATAATGCCAAATATCAATAATTAAATTGCTTCTTGATCAACAAATTCTTGATACTTTCGGATAGCCGGTAAAAGTTGGATATCAGCATATTCACAGCCAGTCATTTCTGGATCAATTTGTCCTCGCTTATTTGCCATTTCTGCGGCATGACTCATTCCCTTTTTTAGCATTTCTAACATGGGCGCATAGCCGGGCGCATAAGCTTGTATATTCGGAAATCTCTCTCTCAGCGATTTGAGTATCTGCATTCCGGCAAAATCTAAGTCACCCCAAAACAAAACCGGTAATGGTGGGTTAAATTGATATAACCAGTTTTCAAATTGTGCAACGAGTGATGAGCGTGTTAAGCTGGCGGTTGAGTAGTATAAAGAGGAACCCGCAAATTGACGGAGACGTTTGGCACTGGCTTTGAATCCAGAGGCGTAAACAAGGGCAAGCTGATTGGTATGAGAAAATCGCCCTCGACAAGCGGCTTCAAAAGTCGTTTCGTTTTCAATAAAAAGAACGCCACTGATTTCGTCAACGGCAATATGGACATGCAGTGTCACTGGTTTTTCTAAAAAGGGACAGGATTCTTGCCCTAATAATTCAGCAATCATATCACTACGATTATCTAGCAGTTTTGATAATCCCCAAAACAGGCGGGCACTGACTTCACGTAAGTAGAGTGCTTTATCCTTAAAATCAATTAAAGTTTCCAAGCGATTTAGAATGTCGTCGGTGCTTTTCCCTGGCACTTTTATGGCTTGTTCTGCAAGTAAGTCAGTTTGACCTGGAAAAAAGTTTGCTCTTTCGATAACTAATTTGCGCCATTGTTGAGCTTGAGATATACTGTTTGTTGTTCTGCCGAGTAATTTACGGATATGAGGCTCTGCTGTTTTTTCTAAGCGCAATAAGGGATTATTTTCATAATCGGCATAACCCAGGCGAGATTTACCGCGTTTTAGGGTAATCCAGCCTTGTCGTTCCATTTCCGTGATCAGTTCCCAAGCATACTCTGTTTCTCCAACTGTTTCCGTGTTGAATAGTTCTGGCAATGTTTTGGCATTCACACGAAAACTGGGTAATCGTGTACGCTGTTCAATTGACATTTTGTCTGTCATATCCAGCAATTTGTGTAGAATGCACTGGATAACATGATGGGAGAGCCAAGGAGGGGATTCGTTCATACAATATTATCCTCATTGTCTCTTTTATTAAAATCAAGAATGACTTGTTGTTTGACTTGCTCACGGCGTGCATTCCAAAGCCTATTAACCGCTTCTTGGTTAAGTTTCTGCTCTTGTACTTGGATAATAGTAGACATTTCACCGGGTGCATTCGCCGAGCGGATTTTACTGAAAACAAATTGGTTAGTCAACAGGGGCTGAAATGGGCCGGCTGATTTAGTCGGAATAATAAAAATAATTTGGAATTTCAAAGCGTTACTTAAATATTTTAAAATTGCTTTGGCACGTTGTTCGTCCATTTTGGAGAAAGATTCGTCAATCAGCACCATCCGTAAATGACGATTGCCTTCGTTGAGACGGAAAGCGGATAAAACAGCCGCTGCGCGTATCACATAAGCGGGCGTTTCTAATTGTCCACCGGAACCAGTGCCATATTCACTTAACGGTACCTTCTTACTTTGCCCAGTTTCTTTGTAAATCTCATAACGGCGGTAGTTTCTATAATCGCCGATTTCCTCCAGGCGACGGCGTGATTTTTCTAAATCTTCTTGTTCATGCAATAACAGTTGGGTGATTTCATCACGCACGGCAATATCGGCTTCAGAAAGTGTGTTGCTACCAAACAAGTCTTCTTTACCACTCACAGCATCCATCTGTATGACGGCTTGGAAAAATTTGTAGTAACGCTCGTATTCAGGCACCCTGTTTGAACCAAAAGAATAGTGTTCCTCACCAAAACGATGCCCTGTTAATTCCCTGTTAAGGATATCTAAACGCGCCTTGCCGGTTTCCAAAGCAGAAATCACTGTATTACAGAAATCACTGGTAAACGCTTTTTGAACAGATTGATTGGCTTCCGATAACTGACATTTTTGATCGGCTAATCCTATATCTTTTTGTATCTTCAGTTGTTTTTTGACTTGATGATAGGTTTCCATGACGGTATAAAAATCGTCGCCAGTGCCAGAGATATCCACCAACCCGTCAATATTCAGTGTCACCTTTTCAACCAGTTTGGCTTTCTGGTTATATTCGTTAATGATCTGTTTGAATTTTTCTTTGGCAACCTGCATCTGCCGGTGTGCTTTTTCAAGCTGTTCATCTATTGTTGCTTTTTCCATTAATGGGCTAGTTGCCTGTTTGGCCAGTTCGTCAATAACCGCTTTGGCATCGTATTCCGCTACCCATTTTTGGAATTTGAGTATTTTTTCTTTGCATTGCGCGATTTCAGTCTTCCAGTTATTCAGGGCTTGTTGGGCCTTTTGAATGATGTTCTGTTTAGAGGCTTTCTCATTATCAATCTTACCCATGCGCTTATTATTGGTATCGCGCTCTTTTTGCCGTTTTTTCAATTCGGCTTGGATACGATCAAGTTGCTTGTCCAATTCCTTAATATTTGATAAATCCAAGCGTGCTATTTGTTCTTTAGCGTGAGCGATTGCCTTGGCTGTTGATACTAAGTCATGGACTTTAGTTTCGATATGCACAGGTTGGACATGACGGGTAAGTTGGCTGACATGATCTAGATCAGCTTTTTCTCGTTGAAGATTTTTCAGTTGGGCTTCTTTATCCGCATATTGTTTTTCCAGAGCGGTTAGGGCACGTTTACGCGCTTCGACACCAAATACCAGTTCATGCTCATCCAAGGCACAAATAAACATTTTGTAACTGCTTGAACCATGCCCCTTTTGAGTCAAACCGCGGGGTGTGAGGCGCCAAGTTTCGATATTGGGCACTTTAATCACATTACTGTAGCTGGCTTGCAAATAAGCTTGTGCAGTGGGATGTTTTACCTTTAATTCATGGATAATAGACTCTGGGGGTAATCCAATTCGCTTGGCATCTCGGAGGGCTTTTTCTCCTTGGATGACTTGTGCCCCTTTGTTGTTGGTTGTTAGTTGGCGTACCGTTTCAATGGCATTTTTTTCATATTGAGTTTCCACTAGAATGCAATAACGGTTTGCGCCTAAGTAACCTTCAATGGCTGACTGCCATTGTTCATCACGCACTTCAACCAAATCACACAAAACTTGTGGATTTGCATCTGGGTATTGTTCACGAATAGCGGTTAATGCTCGTTGCACCAGTTTTGGATAACTCACCTCGCCACGTTCCCGCAAGCCCTCTATTTCGAGATTTAATTTGCGAGTTTGGTTTTCAAGCTCACTGATTTCATTAAGTCTTTGCCCCACATAGCGTGAAACAATGTCGCGCAAGCCATTTTCATCGCCAGCAACGGTTTGTTGAAAATTGTCATGGGCGGTGTCTATGCTATTTAGCTGTTCTGCTAAGGATTGACATAAAGATACGGGTGGGGGTTCGGCTTGTGTTTTTAGCAAAAATTCAGTACAAAGTTGCTGAATGGTGTCCATATCAAAGCTTTGAACCCCTGCACTGGCTTGAATATTTGCTTTGAACGCTGTTCTCAGCATTTCGTTTTCCTTGAGGTAAGTTTTTGTCTGGCTTAATTGGCGTGCATATTCGCTATTTTTTTGTGCGATTTGGACACCATCTCGGAGAGACGTAAAGGTATTAATGGCTTCACCCGTTTTTTCTTCAATAATACGTTGTAAACGATCCTTTTCTTGAGCGGTCTGATGCTGTTGTCTTTGACGTTCAATGCTTAAACGTTCCTCATCCAAACCTTTGGCAAGTTGTTCAATTTCACTTAAGCGACGCTGGATGTCAGTTTCTTCCTTCTGCAAAGCCGTCAGGCTTTTTTGTGCCTGTTTAAGGCATGCTTGTTCATCCAAGTCTTGCTTAAATACCAATAAAAGTTGTTGTTCAAAACGAGTAAACCACGCCTTGCGTACTTGCTCGCCTTCTGTTTGGGCTTTTTCAAGCAAAGCAATATTTTTCTCTAGGCGTTCAGCCTCCTTGCGTAACTCATCAAAATAAGCCAGCAAATTGGAAATCCTGTCGAGCGCACGTTTGATGTCTTGCTGTTCAAGGATTTCCTCTCTGACAAAGTTATTGATATCATCAATCGGTTTATAAGCCATGAATTTGGAAAAAGCGCGAGCGGCTTGTTCTGACTCTTGAGTACTGACTCCCCTCTTACCACGCAAAAGTCCATAAAGTTTATTAAGGTAATTTTTCTTGTCATTAAAATCATTGATAATGACGGTTTCGCCATAAAGACGACGTAGCCGGTTAAGAATATCATCCGGTGACACAATCTGAAGCGAGTCAGCATCACGTTCCAAAATGAAATCATCTATGCTGATGGCTTTACCTTCCACCGTGAGCAGATGAACGGATTCAATGTGTGGCGTTCTTTTTTGTCCTCCTGCCAATTGTTCTGTTTGTAAGTAGGCAGTTATACCGACCACTGCTGAAAATTCATTGCTAGATTGTTCATCGGGGGATGACGAAAATATCAGTGCGACATAGCCATGAGTACCTTCAGGGCGAGCGTAATCTTGATCATCAGCACCCAGTATGTAAGAAGGTAAGGTACGCGGAGTTTTACCACGCCGTTTACGTTGGCTGGTTTCTTCTTGCCCAGGGTTATAAGCGTATAAACCTGATTTAGCCGCTGTCATCACAGTTTGGATAGCATCCGCCATTGTGGTTTTACCGGCACCCGAACCCCCAGTGAGGAGATTAAGGGAACCAAATTCATACTCTCGTTGAGGAAGATTGCCCCAGTTAAGACAAATCAATTTCTTTAGGTACATCTTTATTATTCCTGTGGTATGGTTGCCAACGCTTCTGCATTAACAAAGCTGGTAATGATGGGGCGAATAGTCAAAACGGTATCGGGGTTATCTAAATCAGCATTAGGAGCATAACGAATAAGTTTTAAGCGACGCAATTTGCGAAAAATTTCTTTACGCTTGGTAGCTAATGACAAAGAGCGATTAAGGCGAGTTTGCATCGTGGTATAAAACAATTCTAGAGTGATCGGTGCTTCCGCTTCATCGGTTAATGCCCCTTCTTGAAATATTTGTTGATACAAAAATCTTAAAATTAGTATTGTGGCGATTTCGTCTTGATTAAATTTATCACGCAAACTGGTTTTTGCCTCTTCGTCATTCTCTGAAAACCCCGGCACATTGGCACCGGGGGGAAACAGACAAAAATATTGGAAATCAGGTTCATGAAACAGTTTACAACCTATAATGACAAAGTAGTCATCTAGTAAAGATTCAATACGTTTAGCATCATTATAAAGCGTGCTTTCCAAGGAGCTATCTCCATGATAGATAACGCCATTTGCTAATAACCGCGTGGTGATTTTGCGAAATGCGTCTAAGGAGACAGAGGTGTCTGCTAGTTGATTTTCAACAATATTAAGTAGTTCATTCATT
>JAOZSV010000111.1:14453-16051 GCA_029939505.1 Thiotrichaceae bacterium
TTACGAATAATGTAATCTTTTGCTTTAAGGTAGCCATTATGAAAATACTCTTGAGTTGGTTTCACCGATAAACGGGGTTTTTCTTTTTCCAGACTGATTGAACCGACTTCAATGGCATGGCTGATGGCTAAAAATGTTGCTGCGTCTTTTACATTGAGATGGGAAACACGCATTTCGGATTCATCACCCATTTGTTTGAGGATTTCTTGGCGAATCTCATCAAGCGAGATGGTAAAGGCATTTTCTTCCGCTTCTACCAAGGCGGCTTTGAGTCGTTCTTCAGGAGTTGGGGGCAGCGTTGCTTGAATTTCAGTAGAAATTTCGCGTTGTTTACGTTGGCGAAAGCGAATGGTGTTAGGATCGACCAATCTAACCGACATATTGCCAAAATGTTGTCCTATCACGGCAAGTTGCTTATTTTGTTGTTCAGATGACAGTGTGGCAAGGGTTTGCAATGCTTTGGCCAGTTGTTCTTCTTTCAGCCCTGCCAACATTGCGGTAGCTTGTTTAATAATTAAGGTGGTACGCCCCACATAACTTTCTAACGCATCCCGCAATTCTGGCATTTTGACTTTTTCCGCTGATTCTAAATACCGTTCGATTTGATCAAGCAATTGATAAGTGATGGGTACAGAAGATTGGTGTTCTTGTTCTGATACCAGTGGTTTTAAGCTGGCTTCGGTGCGTTCTAAGTTTTGAGGTGTCCATGATTTAATTTTTTCAATTATATCACGGATTTGATTATGATGGCGTACTATACTATCAGCGGAGAGACGAATAGCTAAATCAGGGCGGAAATAGTTATCCATGTAATCCAATAATTCTTGGATAGCGATTTGAGCTTTTTGAATAGCCGCTTTCATCACAGCCTGTTTACGTTCATGGAGTGCTGCAATATCATCCGAGAGATCAGAGGTCACTCGTTTCGCGTAATCAACGGCATCTATGAGATCAAAGGGATCACCTTCATTTAAAAATGCTTGTAAGGCATTTTTGGTATTGCGAACATTACGTTGTCGTGTTTGCAATCCTTTTTTGTCAAACCCGGCAATGGTTTCAGAAAAGGCTTTACCAGCACGAGTGAATCGATAAGTGGATAACATAGCACCTTTATCGACATAAGTTTCCAGCCAACCAGAGGCGATTAATTCTTGAAGAATAGCGTTAGCTTTAGTCTGATCATTGGCATCGTGTCGAAAATGTTCTTCTTTATCGTCTTCATCGGTAAAAACAGGCGTTTCACGAATGACTTGTACAAATAAATCACGCAATTCTTCACGAGTGACTTGATAACCAAAATCTGCGTCTGGGCTATAAAGGCGATAATAGAGAGTACGCAAGCAGTCAAAAATGACTTCACGGTATTTTCCATTTAAGGGGCGGAAAAATCGTTTTCTTTTGTCGGTAAAAAAAGGGGTATAGTTGTTCATGGGTTATTTTGTTAGGCATTAGTTCCAATTTCACGAAAAACCTCCGAGGTTTCCAAAACCTCGGAGGTTTGGTATCTAAGTTTGTCGTTTTCAATTTTCACGAAAAACCTCCGAGGTTTCCAAAACCTCGGAGGTTTGGTATCTAAGTTAGCTTTGTCGTTTTCAATT
>JAOZSV010000317.1 GCA_029939505.1 Thiotrichaceae bacterium
TAGAAATCCGATTTTTTTTCAAAAATCGGATTTCTTTATTCGCCAAAAATCCGTTTATTCCGCTAATCCGTTGTACTCAGATTAATGGTGGGTTTCTAATAGAAATCCGATTTTTTTTCAAAAATCGGATTTCTTTATTCGCCAAAAATCCGTTTATTCCGCTAATCCGTTGTACTCAGAGGTTAAGTTTAACTTGAACATCAAACTTTTGACATTATAACAATAATTAAATACGTCGCCGCCTTTCCTACGATACACTGCGATTCATGTAGATATATTCACTAACTTGATCATCAAGTATATCAAATATTTCTATATCAAATAAATTTCTTTTGACCAAGTTGGGCGTAAATCAGGTAGAATATGAATTGATGAAACATCAAGCCGCTATCTTTGCAACCCATGACGTTTCGTGATCTGAAATATCAAACGTTTTTTCCTGTGTGCAAACAAGCGACAATTGACCCAGTTATTTTTTTACAAGCACTTAAACTGAATATTTAGCCATGTATCTTACAAAACAGCAAATTTTATCCACGGTTCAAAGTTTGCCCGAAGCCATTGAATTAAATGAACTTATCATTTTATTGACGACGTTTAAAACCGCAACGACTTCACAACCAGAGGTTGCCAAAGCATCGCTTTCAGAAGCAGCCAAAAAATATGCGGGTTGTGTAGAAGGGCCAGCCGATTTATCAACTAACAAAGCCTATTTAGAAGGATATGGTGAATGAACCAACCAATAATTATTGATACTGGTGCGTTAGTTGCCTACTTAAATGAAAAAGACACATTTCACCAATGGGCAAAAAAGCAGTTCATTAACGCAGAATATCCGCTTTTAACCTGTGAAGCCGTTATTTCTGAAACTTGGTTTTTGTTAAATAAACGGACTTATAATCCTAACGTGATCATGCAAATGTTGAAAGAAGGAATCTTTACAATTCCCTTACATTTAATCACCGAAAAAATCACGCTGACTGAGCTGATGAACAAATACCAAGACGTACCGATGTCAATAGCTGATGCCAGTTTAGTGCGCTTGAGTGAACAGTATCCAAATGCTCAAATTCTAACATTAGATCAAGATTTTATCATTTATCGTCGAAACAAGAATCAACCTATTCCAGTTATTATGCCAAATATTCAATGAAATTTTGTAACGACATGGTGAATACTGTGCAACGCCTACATGACTTGATGGCGATTAAACCCGAATTTTGAACAGGCTGAAATCCTGTTCAAAATCCTTAGCGAGCGTAGGGTCAATGCCATTAAGTTAAGCCTTGGAATCCATTCGAGGTTTGAGTTTTTTTTTCAAAAAAACTCAAACCTCGAATCCTTCAGATTTGGATTATATCGTTTATAATCAATTCGAGGTTTGAGTTTTTTTGAAAAAAAAACTCAAACCTCGAACACTTCCAAATCTAAAGGTTTGGACTCCAAGGCTTAACTTAATGGCATTGGAGCGTAGGGTGGGTAGAGTGAAACGAAACCCACCACCACCATTTAATATTAATTGAGAAATGGTGGGTTTCGCTATCGCTCTACCCACCCTACGCGACTAAGTTTATTTAGACATTTCCTCATCCTTTATCAAAAAATCCCCAAACGGAGTCCGTTTTTTGTGATAACCAGGGGGTACGTCTTCATCATCAATGAAGTGTTCGCTGCGATAAACCCCTTCTGCGATTTTTTCTGGAGGGGGCGGTGCGATGACGGCAGGTAGGGCTTTGGCATTTTCATCCTGTTTATCCGGGGAGGGTGCTGATTTTTGTTTCGATTTTTCTGTACTAGGACGAGCATGTAATGATAATGCTTTGATTTCATTAGATTTTTTAGAACGCAGTATAATGATTCTGTTCTCAATGCGTTCTATCATCCATGAACCGACGGAGTCACCTTCGACAACGAGAAGGCTATTGCCATCTACAGAGACAGTGGCACTTTTCTTATCACCGATAATTTGGGTGCCTTGTAAGTCAATTTCTTGACTGAAAACGCTGATAGGGAGCGTTAATATTAATAAGTATAAAGGAGCCAGTTTTTTTAGGGACATTGTTTTTTTTCTCTATAGTACAACTTAAAAACTGATGTTACGCACTATGTTTCCAAGATGTTTAAGAAGCGGCGAAACGAGGTTTAAGAAATCCGATTTTTTCAAAAATCGGATTTCTAAGCGGCGAAACGATGTTTAAGAAATCCGATTTTTTCAAAAATCGGATTTCTAAACTCAAAAACGAATAGTGGGATAGGTTCATACAATCCTTGTAGTTAGCGTTTTTAATCCTTTCTTATATACAATCCTTGTAGTTGTTAGAATACGAAAAACTTGATGATCGAGTGACAGGTTTATACCACTACCCTACTGTTCAGGACAATCACATCCTTCCAATGTTGGGAATGCGTGGCGTTGTTCAGCCTTGTCAACGACTTCTACGATAAATTCTCCTTCGGGATGGTTAGTACCAAATAAATCGCGTAATGCCCCGACAGGAAAACTACCGCGTTGGAAAGTGAATACCGTACTATACATCACATCACCATTGGCCAGTTCTTGTTCTTTTTCCATGGCGATTGATAAACCGCCTAATGAGGTGGTTTTTAATGTAACATGTTTAATGCCCACCAAACCTGCACGCACAATTGCCTTGACTTTGAAAGCACTGTCATCAAAATCAATCATCACTGGATCAAAACCAACCATTATCGGTTGCGGTTTGAGGCGACGAATGCCCTTTGTTGTGTAAGGTGCTACTGAAGTGGATGGCCTTGGAACTTCTAAATCCCCTTCTTCTAAATCCACATGATTGTCCTGTTCAAATTTGGGAAAAGAATGGGTTTTTCGTGCTTTATCAACAACCGTGATATTAAACTCGCCAACACCACTCCCAAAAAGATTAGACAATTCTTGTTTATAAAATTGTCCCCTGACACCCACAATCGTTATAGAATACACTTTATCCCCATTGAACAATTCACCTTCTAATCTCATTCCCATCTCAAAACTACCCGTATTTTCGCTGAGATGGACATGTTGGATAGGTGAAATACCTTCGCGCACGACAGCAGTGATTTTCAAACTATCGTCGATAACGTCAAGTAACATCGGATCAAATCCCGCCATCAGCACTTGAGGACGCAGTTTAACCGGACGAAACTGGGGGTTAGGATTACCCTGTGAACCTGGACACTGAGAACCAGATGGATCAACGACGCAAGGGGCTGGGGGAATGGTGGATACGGTGACAGTAACTGAAGTTTTCGCCGTTCCGCCGTCAGTATCAGTGGCAAGCACTTCAAGTACATTTTGCCCAACAACCAAATCAACAGAGGCAGTGTAATTTCCAGTGACTAATTGCGCATTTACTGAGGCGGCTCCCATGGTGGTATTCGTGACATCGACACGATCAATATTCACCATTTTGGCATTACGGAACAAAGCCAGTAATTCCGTCGCGTTTGTGGCTTGAAACAGTTCGCCACCGCCAGCTTGTGCAATAGATAGGACACTACCAATATTAACAAGAGCAGATAGTCCAGGTGGGTATAATCCAATCACATGAACAATTTGGCCTTTGTTTTTGGCTTGCGCCGCCGCTTGTGCTGGTTCTGAGCCAGTGTTGTTATCACCATCAGTAAAGACCAAGATGATCTGTGAAGCAGCAGCACGTCCATTGGTCATTAATTCGTTACTGGCTTTAGTAATACCATCACCAATAGCAGTATCACCATTAGGGGTTTTGTGATTGGAAAGGGCTTGTTCGATGGATGAGCTTGCCGAACCCACATGTTGTAATGGTACTTCTACTGAAGCAGTATCGGCAAAAAAGACAATTCCAATATGAATATCAGCATTGGAGTTAATACCATTCAGTAGTTGGCGTACTGCTTCAAAACGTTCTTTGGTCGGATCGGCATTTTGAAGACTATTTGAATCATCCAAAACTAACATTAAATCAATGCCTTGTCCGCCGCCAATCGCACTGGCAATACCCGTAACAACAGTATTGTCACTGTCAATAACTGCCCCATCGTTAGGCGCATTAATGGTCACCGTCGGGGTTGCCAAACTGAGTGTCGGCAAACTCATTAGCATGGCAAACCCGATACCATGTAAGAGCTGGTTTCGTTTTCTATTTAACATAAGATTACTCCTGAAAAAAATTAAGGTGATGTAATAATACTAAAAGCACAACAAATCGAAAATGCCACATAAAATATGGAAAGGCTCATTGCCCACCATTTCAACCTTGATATTATCATTCAAAAAAAGTTCTTAAAAAAACTTGTTCTCCAATTAAAAGTCAGTTAAGTCTTTATATATAGTTGGGTAATATTACAGCATCAATTACCTAAACTATACGCCTGCCCCTCATCATTTACGAGGGTAAATAGTGGATATACTTTATATAAGGGCCATTTTTTTAATATCAAGTCCTTTTTGAAAAAAAATTTTTCAAGGTTGTTGATAATGCGACTTGAACAATGATGATTGACGTGACCGATTTTTTATCTCTGCCCTCAAATTGTTTATCATCAGTTCAAGGATTGTGAAGTTTTTCTCACAATTAATCCTTTTACGAAGCTCATCAAAAAAATATCAAAAAAATACCCCGTTTTTCTGCGAAAATGCTTATTTACTTAAACGACGAAAAAAATGTGAGGCTCAATTTACTCATTTTTTTTCATCTCCTTATACTCGATCATCAAGTTTCTCGTTTTCGAGGTTTTTGTTTTTTGAAGAAAAACAAAAA
>JAOZSV010000318.1 GCA_029939505.1 Thiotrichaceae bacterium
ATATTTAAGAAATCCGATTTTTGAAAAAAATCGGATTTCTAAGCTCGAATAGAATCGCTTTGCGTAACATCAGTTATATGTACTGAAGCACATCGGATATGATGGAGTCCAACGCTTTTGGTCGCTAGTAATTTGATCACAGCCAAAGCTGAAGCGTTGGACTCCATTCGAGGCTAAAGTTTTTTCTTTAAAAAAACTTTAGCCTCGAAAAGTATTAAAACTTATGCTTCAGTACATCGTTATTTTGAAAATGACAAAAAGTTTTATTGAATATTTGTAACGACTCAGGGCAAGCATAAGGGTTTGCCCTACTTACTACATAAGAATATTTTCGTCATAATAAAAATATTGTAGGGGCAATCCTTTATGGTTGCCCTGAATACAAATATTTAAGTTAAGTAGGTCAGGTTAGATTTTTTTGCGCAGTAACCCGACACAGGTAATTTATTAGGTAAATGTTACGTTATCACTAACCCGACCTACCATACTTCAGTAAATGTCGGGTTACGTTATCACTAACCCGACCTACCATACTTTATTCATTCTGAAAATTCTCAAATTCTCAAATTCTGATTCCAATTAAGAGTGAAAATTTCTCAAAGGAAGTTAATAAAAAATGACTGAAAACAATAAAAATACTTCAAAAGGAAAAATTCTCGCTGTTGATGACAAGCAGGAAAATTTACATGTTTTGATTAAAATATTAGATAAGCAAGGGTATGACGTTTTTCCTGCCATCAGTGGTACCCAAGCACTATCGGTGGTGCACTCAAATAAGCCAGATTTGATTTTGCTTGACATTCTGATGCCGGATATGAATGGCTATGAAGTTTGTGAACATTTAAAAGCCGATGAACAAACACGCGACATTCCGATTATTTTTATCAGCGCATTAAGCGAAACCGTTGATAAGGTTAAAGCCTTTTCCATTGGCGGCGTTGATTACATTAGCAAACCATTTCAAGTGAAAGAGGTGCTGGCTCGTGTTGAAACCCATTTGAGTTTGCAACGCTTACAGAAAAGTCTTGAGGAGAAAAACGAATTACTGGAACAAGAAATTGTGGCACGAAAACGCGCAGAAGAAGCGGCACAAATGGCAAACCAAGCCAAAAGTACTTTTTTAGCGAACATGAGCCATGAACTCCGTACTCCACTTAATGCGATTCTTGGCTTTGCACAATTAATGAGCCGCACTCAAAGGCTTGATCCAGAAAATAAGGAAAATCTAGCGATTATTAGCCGTAGCGGCAAACATCTTTTAACATTGATTAACCAAGTGCTTGATTTTTCAAAGATTGAGGCGGGACGTACCACCATCAACGAGTCTAAGTTTGACTTGTATGCTCTGTTAAATGATCTAGAAGAACTGTTCAGCCTCAAGGCAAATGATAAAGATTTACAATTGATTTTTGATCACTATTTAAATTTTCCACAATATATTATCGCTGATGAAGTCAAATTACGTCAAATATTAATTAATTTACTGAATAATGCGTTAAAATTTACTCAAAAGGGCGGCGTAACTGTGTGGGTTCGTGAAAAACCCATTTTTGACAAAGGCGTTGTTTCTAAAATCTTATTTCACTTTAAAATTGAAGACACTGGACCCGGTATTCCACCCGATGAATTAACAACGATCTTTGAAGCCTTTGTACAAACCAGTACGGGCAGACAAACTTGTGAGGGAACCGGCTTGGGGTTAGCGATTAGTCATCAGTTTGTCCAATTAATGGGAGGGGAATTGACTGTAAGCAGTCAATTTGGAGAGGGTACCACATTTGAGTTTAGTCTGCAATGTCAATTAGCAGAGGCGATTGACGTTAAAAATACGAAAATTGAAAAAGAAGTGATCGCTTTGGAACCCAATCAGTCACGTTATCGAATTTTGATTGTGGATGATAAATGGATGAACAGACAATTATTAATGAAATTGCTCAATCCCCTTGGCTTTGAAGTGAGGGAAGCGGAAAATGGTCAAGAGGCGATTGAAATTTGGGAAAAATGGGAACCGCACTTGATATGGATGGATATGCAAATGCCGGTGATGGATGGTTTTGAGGCCACTCGGCAAATTAAAGCACATATTAAAGGGCAAGCGACCATCATCATTATCATGACTGCCAGTGTGTTAGAAGAAGAACGGGTGGTTATCCTTGATGCGGGTTGTGATGATTTTTTGCGAAAGCCCTTTAAAAACGCGGATATTTTTGATTTGATGCACAAGCATATTGGTGTGCGCTATCTGTATGAAGAAGAAAGTAAGCCAAATGGCGATGAAGAAGAAAGTAAGCCAAATGGCGATGAAGAAATAACAATTGCAGAACTCAAATCTGAAATGCTCACTACTTTGCCTGATGATTTATTGAAACAATGGCAAGAAGCCGTGGAATACGGGGATTTACAAACCGCATTATCCCTTATTGATCGAATTGGTGAAAACAATAAATCGTTAGCTAACACATTGAGCAAGTTAGCAAAGGATTTTCGTTTTGATATACTTCAAGAAGTCTTTGATGAATGGTGAATGGTGAATGATGAATGATTTTTTTTGGCACAGAAATTTTTATAAGTTATTGATTTAAATCATTTTAAATTGTTAGAATCAGAATTTTCAGAATTGAAGAATTAACAAAATTTAAAACCTTTTAAGTACCTGTGCATAAATAATCGGATATTTAGAATTCGAGGTTTTCGTTTTTTTGAAAACGAAAACCTCGAATCGAGTTTCTTGAAGAAACTTGGTTTCTAAAAACTAAGCTAATTATAAATGAGTAAAAATACTATTTTAATTGTTGATGATATACAAGCGAATCTACAGTACCTTAATTCAATACTGCTAGAGCAAGGTTATCAGGTTCGTCTAGCTATTAATGGGGCAGTCGCCTTAAAAATCGCTAAAAAAGTATTGCCAGACTTGATTTTGCTTGACATCAGAATGCCTAAAATGGACGGCTATGAAGTTTGCAAACAGTTAAAAGCCGATAAACAAACGCGCGATATTCCGATTATTTTTGTCAGTGCCCTCAACGAAACCGTTGATAAGGTTAAAGCCTTTTCTATTGGTGGCGTGGATTATGTCAGTAAACCCTTTCAGGCTGAAGAGGTGCAGGCTCGTATTGAAACGCATTTAAATTTGCGGCAATTGCAAAAGCGTCTTGAAGAAAAAAATGATGAACTGGAAAAAAGGAATCAACTCATGAATCGTGTATTTGGACGTATTTTGAGTAACGATGTTGTCAAAGTATTACTGACAGAATCTGGTTTAAAACTCGGTGGCGAACGGCGAGAGATTACGATATTAACTTCCGACATTAGAGGATTCACCGCTCGATCCAATAAATTGCCACCAGAAAAAGTGATTAAACTTCTTAATTTCTATCTGACGGCGATGGTGAAAGTGGTTAATGAATATCAGGGAACGATTAATGATTTTATAGGAGATGGACTTTTAGTCTTTTTTGGTGCCCCAATCGCTCACGAAGATGATCCGGAAAAAGCGATTGCTTGTGCTGTTGCTATGCAGTTAGCTATGGATGAAGTTAATATGCAAATTCAATTGCAGGGCAGCGCGCCCTTAGAAATCGGTATTGGTATTAATACCGGCGAAGTGGTGGTGGGCAATATCGGTTCTGAAACACGCCTAAAATATAGTGCGATTGGTCATGGTGTTAATTTAGCCTATCGCATTGAATCCTATTCCATCGGTGGGCAAATATTGATTTCAGAATCGACTTTTAAAAAAGTCAGTGAACAGGTTAAGATTCATTCAGAAAAAATGATTAAAACCAAAGGCATTCAAGAGGAGATAAAAATTTATGATGTCGAAGGCATTGCTGGGAAATATCATCTCTATTTGCAGAAAGAAGAAGAATTTTTTCTGCCGTTGCAGGAAGAAATTTCACTACAATGCAGCAAACTTGATAACAAAAAAGTGAGCAATCAAAGTGTTAATGCTACTCTGTTCAAATTGTCGCCTAATGGGGCTTTAATTCGCTGCGATCTTGAAAAGGCATTGCTCCCGAAAATGCTAAACAATCTAAAAATAAATTTTAATCTGCCAAATTCCCAAGTGGCAAACGAGGATGTTTATGCGAAAGTGTTAAGTGATGGGGAAAGTGAAAACACATTGCACATCCACTTTACCAGCATCCCCAGAAAGATCAAAGCACAATTGGTTGCCCTTTTCAAGATGGAATGGACACCTGCTTTCTCTGTAAATCATCCCATCATTGATGAGCAACATAAAGAATTATTTAATCAATTCAATAAGTTGTTAAATTATATTGGTAATGAAGAAGAGGGCAAACTTGAAATATTGGACTTTTTGGAAGCGTATATTGTCACCCATTTTGAAACTGAAGAAACCGTCATGAAACAGGTTGATTATCCTGATTATGTGGCGCATAAAGCTCAACATACGGCGTTTATTGAAACGTTCAAGAAGTTTAAACAGGAATATGAACAATATAAGGGGGGGCATTTATATTTAGCTCTTCATATTCAGCAGAAGTTGTTCAATTATCTTGTTCATCATGTGGGTAAATCTGATAAAAAGTTAGGACGCTTTCTGAGCGAGGTGAATTATGAATGGTGAATTAAAAACGGATGTTACGCACTATGTTTCCAAAATGTTTAAGAAATCTTTGAAAAAAATCGGATTTCTAAACGGCGAAACGATGTTTAAGAAATCCGATTTTTGAAAAAAAATCGGATTTCTAAGCGGCGAAACGA
>JAOZSV010000468.1 GCA_029939505.1 Thiotrichaceae bacterium
AGATTTGGGAGTCCAAACCTTTAGATTTGGGAGTCCAAACCTTTAGATTTGGAAGTGTTTGATATTTAAGTGGAAACCCACCATTTTCAGTGTAACGGTGGGTTTCGCTCTCGCTCTACCCACCCTACATTTAGGAAAAAAAAATGACTCAAAAATTTAATGTCGCAGTCGTCGGTGCAACAGGCGTGGTTGGCGAAACCATGATTTCTATTCTGGAAGAGCGTAATTTCCCAGTAGATAATCTATATCCCTTAGCCAGCGAACGTTCAGCAGGACAACGAATAAAATTTAATGGCAAATCCTTCGTTGTAGGCAATTTAGACCAATTTGACTTTTCCAAAGCACAAATTGGTCTCTTTTCAGCAGGCGCGTCAGTTTCAGCGATTTATGCAAAAAAAGCGGGTGAAGCGGGCTGTATCGTTATAGATAACACATCAGAATTTCGCAGAGACAAAGATATCCCCCTCGTCGTACCAGAAGTCAATCCACACGCCATACAACATCATAAACCACGCAATATTATCGCCAACCCCAACTGCTCAACCATACAAATGCTGGTTGCCCTTAAACCCATTTATGACGCTGTCGGGATTGAACGAATTAACGTCGCAACCTATCAATCCGTCTCAGGCTCAGGTAAAAATGCCATCGAAGAGCTTGCGACACAAACGGCGGCAATACTCAATGGCAAACCCATTACAACCCAAGTTTATCCCAAACAAATCGCTTTTAATTGCCTACCACATATTGACATTTTCATGGAAAACGGTTATACAAAAGAGGAAATGAAAATGGTTTGGGAAACTCAGAAAATTTTTGAGGATGACTCCATTTTAATCAATTCCACCACCGTCCGTATTCCCGTATTTTACGGACACTCCGAAGCAGTAAACATTGAAACCCGTGAAAAAATCAGCGTAGAAAAAGTACGCGAACTCATGAAAAATGCACCAGGCATTGTCTTGATGGATGAAAAAAAACCTGGCGGTTATCCTACTGCTGTTACCGAAGCAGCTAATAAAGACCCTGTTTTTGTTGGGCGTATTCGCAAAGATATTTCTCATCCGCGTGGACTGAATTTATGGATAGTTTCTGATAATATTCGCAAAGGGGCTGCCCTAAACAGTGTCCAAATTGCAGAAATTTTGATAAAAGATTATAATTTGAAACAGACAGTATAAGGAATGAAAATTCAATAATATCCTTTCGAGGCGAAAGTTTTTTTAAAGAAAAAACGCCTCGAAGAGCTAATGGCACTTACTTAAGGATTATTGACTGCTGTAGGTTGGGTTAGCGATAGCGTAACCCAACATTCTCCTGCGATTGTCGGGTGACGCGACGCTAACCCGATCGACATTTTGAAGCCAAATTCGCTTAAGTAAGTGATGTGACGCAAAGCTATTCTATTCGAGCTTAGAAATCCGATTTTTTTTTCAAA
>JAOZSV010000469.1 GCA_029939505.1 Thiotrichaceae bacterium
CAGTGACAGTTAGGACATTGCCATTCTTGTCATAAGTATAAGAGACGGAGCCATCAGGATCAGTCCAACGAGTGAGTCGTCCTATCGCATCGTATTCAAATTGACGTTTTTGCCCTCGCCCATTGGTCACTTGTGCCAGCAAGTCTTTGGCATTGTAAGTATAACTCACCTTGTCATTGGTGGCAAGGGTTTCCTGAAACAATCGCCCGCTTTTATCAAAGTCAAATTGAGTTTCGTTGCTATTGGGATCGGTTAAGCTATTTCGATTAGCATCCGCATCAAAACCTTGCGAACTTTCACCCATCAAAGCATCGACACTCGACACGACACGATTTAAATCGTCATAATCAAACTGGGTGACACGATTCAGCGGATCAATGCTTTTTGTCAGCCGACTCAATTCATCATACTCAAAACGGCTACTTTGGTTCAAAGCATCCGTCACTTGAGTCAGATTATTCAACGCATCATAATTAAATGACACGACTGGTTTGCCAAGTGCGTCAAAACGCTTGAGTAAATTATTAGCCACATCATATTCAAGCGTTTGCGTTTGTCCAAGCGGATTGGTCACAGTAATTAAACGTCCCGCCGCGTCATAACCCAATTCCGTGACCTGCGCTAAAGCATCAATGACCCGAATTAAACGGTCTTCACCATCGTACTCATAGCGCGTTTTCTGCCCTAATGCATTGATTTGGCTCACCATATTGCCACCGTCATCATAATGGCGGTGCGTGACATGACCATTTGCATCGGTGAAAGTCAGTAGGTTGTTGCGACTATCATAAGTCATGCTGACTTCATGCCCTAATGGATTAATCACTTTGTTTAGCCGATCAACACCATCGTAGGCAAGGGTTGTCGTGTTGTGATCAACATCAGTGAGAGTGGTTAAACGCCCCGCCGCGTCGTAACCCAAAACATAAACCACACCATCCGGTTTTGTGAGATGAACCAGTTTGCCTTGTTCATACGCATAAGCCGTCACTCCACCTTTGGGACGGGTTTGAGTCAACACTTGCCCATCGCTATTATAAGTATAGTGGGTCACATTATCCAATGGGTCAGTCATACTCTGCAACAGATTGTTTTCATAGCTCAAACGAATCTGTTTGCCCAGCGCATTCGTGGCAGAAAGCAAGTTATTGTTCTCGTCATAAACGAATTGCGTTTGCTGCCCGGCGGCATTAGTATTCGAGGCTAAAGTTTTTTTCTTTAAAAAAAACTTTAGCCTCGAATGGTTTTTAAATTGCCTTTCGCATCATATTTATAGGCGGTGGTATTGCCATTGCCATCAGTCACACTGGTGCGTTTGCCTGTTTCATCATAAGGATAAGTCGTTTTATTCCCAGCTTCATCAATCAATTCAACGACTTGAAAATTATCATTAAAAGTATAACTACTCGTTTTACCCAAACGATCAGTCA
>JAOZSV010000112.1 GCA_029939505.1 Thiotrichaceae bacterium
CTGCCAGGTTAAAACAAAACCTGGCAGGTCAAGGCAGCAACTTGATTTTGACTTTAAAACCAGACCTGCCAGGTTAAAACAAAACCTGGCAGGTCAAGGCAGCAACTTGATTTTGACTTTGGTTTTGACCTGGCAGGTTTTCTTTTGAACCTGCCAGGTCTGGTTTTGACTTTGACTTCATGTTCAAATGGGTGTGGAATTTGACGTTGTTAAGGATCATTATCAATCTCGGCTGAGTACAACGAATTGACGAAATAAACGAATTCAAACTTAAAACTCGCGTCGATGTTCAAGTTTTGTCTTTTGAATGGCATACAAAAAAATAGAAATTTAAACAAAGCTATTTAAATTTCAAACACTTAACCGAAGGAGAAGCCTAATTTGAGTCATTCATCAATTGAAGTTGAATCCCATTCTATGTTAGTTCTTAAAGGAACGCATGGAACAACAACTTTTGCTGCTCAAGACATAACACAGCATAATTCGTTTCAAAAGACAAAGGATGGATATGCGGGTAGCGGTATTTATTTTTGGCGATTTAATGATTACGCAAGAGATTTAGCAGTTTGTTGGTATAATCATCGTGTTCGTAAAGGGAAATTTAGGGAAAATGAAGGTGCTGTTATTTATGTGGATATTCGTGTTAGAGAGGATGAATTTTTAGATTTGGAAACGCCCTTTATGAAAGATATTTTTGGTACTTTTGCCATGATGCAACTTGGTGAAAATGAGGACATACGAGAACAGAAAGGTGCAATGTACGATTTGTTTATTGAACAGTTAGAAAAAAATATGGGTATGAAATATAAAGTTTTTCAAATCCGTATACCGCCACCTAAAAAATGTCACACTTATTCCAAGCTTCATCTTCTTTTGGGTGATCCTTTGTGTTATGTGGTACGCGATGAAAGTTGTATTCACTTAGAAAAAATTGAAGAGATAAAATGATGAATGAAAAAAAATTTGAAGAAGCCGTCAGAACCACACTGAAAGAACTTTGTTCAATGAGTCGTGAGGAATTTCATGCCGAAATGGAAAAACGTAAGAATAGCGATTTTGCTCGTATTTTTTCAGAGGCATCGGATGATGATTATCCCGCTCAAGCCAACCAACGTGATATAAAAATGTATCGACTTGAAGAAAAGCTAGAAAAGTTATTCAGTGAAGTTGTTGAAAGACAACTTAAAAAGTTTTTACCCATTGTTGTAGAAGAAGTTTTATCAAGAGTTGAACCGCGATTGTATGGCAGATAGAACCGTTTAAGTCTCTTATTCCATATCAAGCCTCGCGGCAGATTTTTTGTTTTCAATTTGGACTTGATACTTCAAGCAGTCAAGCATTTTTTTTGGAAACGAAAAACCTGACAGGTTTTAGAAACCTGTCAGGTTTGATTCAACATTTTGGAAATGATTTTATGCACGTTCCTTAGTCTTGACACAACCAACAACAATACTGAAAACGCCACAAGAGTTTGCAAGTCTTTAATTGTTGGTTAAGTTATTGTTGGTTAAGTTTGAGATTTTGGAGTCCAAAACTTTAGTTCATCGTTAAAAGAGATTATTGTTATGTTACAAGCTATTTTAAACGGTAAAATTGGAAAATTATTTTCTGATTTAGAAGCTCAAACACATTGGCGTGAACTTTATCGTTCTAACGAGGATTTTTTAACCGCATCAGTATTCGCACGCCTTTCTTATCTTCCTTCATCAGTCTTTTGGCAGATTTTATATGGTGCTGTTATTTCTGAAAAGAAACTTCCTAATCATGTCGGAGAATTGAAGAATATTCAATTTTGGCCCAGATGGAATTTAACCAAAAGGAAACAAAAAGAGCCGGATATTTTCATTGAATTTGAAAAGGTGAACTTAATTATTGAAGCTAAACTACCTTTTAATCCTCAATATGCTGAACAGTGGGCTGAAGAATTTTGGGCATACCAATGTGATGCAGCAGAAGAGTATGAGGGTAAGGATGTCTATTTGCTTGCCATAGACGGTTTGTCAGATAATTTTGAACAGCTAGAAACAGAAGCTAATCAAATTCTTACCAAGAAATATAACTTTAGTGATGGTATATGTGCCGTTGCCTGTTCATGGCAGTCATTGCTAAGTGCAATAATTAACCAGTTTCAATCTGTAGATGACAGTAAAACGGTTAGCCAGTTTCTCATTCATGATCTCAAAGAATCTTTAGCACTTCATGGTATACATGACACGCATTGGCTAAAGGATATCGGACAAGAGAATACATTGTCAAAAGTAGGAAAATTGCAAGATTCATCTATAAGGGTATTTAACACACTTATTCACGGAGAAACAATACCAATGAACGACATTAATGCGGCATTGATAGATGTTCGCAAGGCTTACCGGCTACTTTATTTATATCAGAAATCGGTTTTGGATTTGGCTAAAGAAATTGCTGATGGATTAGATTTTCAGCAGAATTGTTGCTGGACTCCAATACAATTTAAGACACCTCCCAATAGAGATAACTCACCTTTTAAGGATAGATGGGCATGGGATATGCTGCCAATGTATGACGTGTCTTTTCTCTTCTTACGAGAAGGTGTTAATAAGGAGAAGTCGGTTAAGGTGGGAGAATGCCTGTTAAAAGTTCATATTATATCCGATAATGGTTATCAAGAAAAGGGTAAAAAAGAACCTAATCCAATTGAGTTTCAAGCTACTGAGAATTCTGATACGATTCTTGAATTAATTGTAATTCAAGCATCTAAAGATTTAGGTAAAACATGGGTTAATATTTGGAATAATAACTCTACCTGTAATTTTGATACTGAGCAACTTTTAAGGAAATATGAAATGTTGCTTATTAGAAAGGAATATTGTCTCGCTGAATTATCTGATCAAGAATCGCTTAATAGGGTTTTGGAAGATTTTAAAGCCAATTTGTGTGAACGAGGTATTGAGTTGTTTCCTCAATAAACCGTAATTTTTCTGTTTCCAAGGTGGCTATTGTGAGAACTAGAAAAAAGGAGATAAAACCAAAAGAGGTGATGACTCAATGGATACCCGATTCATTCGGCTGCCAGTGTCGAAGGCGAAGGCTTCAAACCGGGGCCAATGGGCAGTCGTGGTTTAGGGCAATTGGCTTATGATAAAGGGATGCGTATCCTAACCGCCAGTCAAGCTGACGACATTGCTTTAGAACATGATGACCTTGAGCATGGTTTATTAACCTATTCTCTTATCCAAGATGGCATTCAAGCCAGTAAAGCCGATTGGAAACCCAAAGACTTACAAATCATGTTAGGCGAATGGTTGCAATATGGGGAAAAGCGGGTTCCAGAGCTTTACGCGGAGGTACGAAACGGCAATTTGAAAGGCAAGGTGATACGCCTTAAAGAAAAAGAACAAGGCACATCCTCACGCTTTGGGCAACAACCCAGTTTATTTGACTTTACCAAGCGCAAAGAAGATGTGGTGGTAGTACGGATGCGACAATGAATTAAAAACCGCCGAGGTTTTCAAAACCTCGGAGGTTTAAAGGGAGAAAATAGAAGGGAGAAAATAGGGGAAATACCACATTTATTCTCGAAGCAACCTTGACTATCAAAATGGAAATTTTCCTTGCCCCTTTTCCAAGTATACCTTTATGCATAAAATGTGGTATGTCCCCTATTTTTACTCTTTTGCTGAAACAGCCCGTGCTAATCCTGCCAAGCAATACGAAAATATTGTTATAAAACAATTGCTTAACGAAAAAGCAACACCCACTAATATTTACCAAGCCTTAACCAATATTGTCCAGCAAGCCACCATTGACGACACCTTACTGCTCTATTTTGCCGGGCATGGTGAGAAAGGCAAAGATGGTCAATTTTATTTCTTGACTTCCCAAGCCTCGTTTGGTGATTTTGAAACCACCGGATTAGCATGGGAAAAAGTCGCTGCCTTACTGGCTCAAACCAAAGCCAAAGTCATCGTGTTTTTGGATGCTTGTCACTCTGGCGTTGCCTCTCAAGAAACCGTTGTGCCAAATGATGAATATGTCACCGCGTTAATGAAAACAGGCAAAGCGGGTATGGTCGTGATGGCCGCCTCAAAAGGGCGGCAATTCAGCTTTGAAGATATCGACTTCGGCGATGGGCATGGTGCCTTTAACTACGCAATAACCCAAGCCCTAACCGAAGAACGCCAAACCACCGATACCAACCAAAACGGTATCATCGAATTGAGTGAACTTTACCGCAGCGTCAAATTTAACGTCCATAAACTCACAGACGGCAAGCAAACACCTTGGTTATCCAGAAATGAGATTATTGGGGAAATGCCAGTGCTGTAAAAACCTCCGAGGTTTTGGAAACCTCGGAGGTTTGGCTCCAGCCAGGTCAGGTGGGCAACGTCTTTTTGGTGCCCTCAACACCAGAGATGGTCACTGGATTAGAGGTGTAATCTGTATTTGCCGCCGCATGAGAAAGAGGTGTGAATGTAAAAGACATCGCGAAGGGGTTTGGCAATGGATCATCAGGCGGATCATCAGGCGTAGATGGTTCAGGTGGTGTTGGCGTAAATGGATCATCGGATGACTCATCACGCAGGGTTATCGTTTTGACGGCGAGATTAGACTGCCAAATATTCTCATCCACCAAAGGATTTTTGCCTTCTTCAACATAGAGCGCATAAAGCGTATAATTCCCAGCAAACTCGGGTGGAATGGGGGGAACCTCAAACTCTAACAAGGTGTGAATGGTCTCTGTCGTTTCTACTCCCGTTTTAAAAGGGCCTTGGAGATTGAACAAGTCTGGCTTAGCGGTAATAAAGATCAAATCATTGGTAGGCATAAGAACTGCAAACCACAAATCAATCTTTTCAGTACGCACCAATGGCGCACGCTCAACCAACTCCACCACGATAGTCTCGCCAACGTAGTAGATTTCTTCCAACGCTTCAAACTCAATTTCTGCATCTTGTGCCAAAGCATGAGGCATCGACAACAATAAAGGGAGCAAAATCAAAATGCGGGTAAAAATATTTTTCATGAATCATTCCTATTGGATTAAGGTTAATAACTGATGTTACGCAAAGCGACTCTATTTGAGCTTAGAAATCCGATTTTTTTAAAAATCGCTCAAACCTCGTTTCGCCGCTTAGAAATCCGATTTTTTGTTCTGAATCAGAATTTCTTAAACATCTTGGAAACATAGTACGTAACATCAGTCAGTAAGCCAAACCTGACAGGTTTTAAAAACCTGTCAGGTTTAGTCTCAAAAATCATCCCATTTCAAATGCTGTTGAAAAGCATCACGTTTGGGCTGGCATATTATCTAATTGTCGCCAAATTTCCAAACCCTCAGCAGTTAATGGCCACTTTAAATCATAACGATTCGTTTTAACCCGTTTGTCAACAACCACAGCGACTGTGCCATTTGACAACTAAATTAAAACCTTAGTCCCAATTTTAAAACATTTTACAAAGAAAAGATTAAACATTTTTGACATTTTTTTGAACATAAAAATGGACTGAGGCGATTTTAAAACTTATGACGAATGAGCCTCTTGCAAAACTCACTTCTTCACTGATTTGAAGGAAAAAGAAATAATACAAGCATTTGTTTTCATTCACTTTATTTTTTAATCGTCTGAAAAAATGGCATTTTTTAGAGTTTTGCAAGAGCCTCGAATATAAAAAAATTTAAAGGGCCATTTAATTGTTAATTAAATAATAAATAAGCCTGCCCTAATCATATTTATACCAAAACGGTTCCAATCATGATTTTCTGGTTCACACGCGCCAGCATGGGAACGTTTTTGACTATCATGCGTCAAGTTAAGTTTATTAAGTACCTGTGCAAAAATAATATCGTCTTTTGGAGTTCAACGCTTTAGCTTTGGCAGTACAAAATGGCGCATCTCCAAAGCTAAAGTATTCGAGGTTAATTGTTCCTCAAAAAACTTTAACCTCTCATGTGACTCCAAAATATTCGATAATTTATGATTTAATGCATACTACGTTAAATAGAGAAATTTCAAAATATGAAAAAATCAATTTTTAAGGAAGGTAAAAAATAACCATTTAGCGATTATTTTGAAATGAATAATCCGAAACTATATCATCCCGCTGATAAAAAGTGTTTTCCATATTAATGGGATTGGTGGGTTCAAAGTAGAGAATTTGAGACAATCATTAATCCTTATTTTTGACAAAGCTAAAGCGTTGTACTCCATTTTTTGCGAAGCGATTTTTGAAAAAAATCGGATTTCTATACTAATCGCTAATCATTTTCACATTTTCACCGATTTGATTTCAGTTGAAAAAAATGTTTGAAACAGCAATTAACTGGTCTCCCGTTTGGATTACACTACGTCTAGCCACCATCACAACACTCACCCTCTTATTGCTTGCCACACCATTAGCGTGGTGGTTAGCACAGACGAAATGTTGGTGTAAAAGTATTATTGAAGCTATCGTCTCCTTGCCCTTAGTATTGCCCCCCACCGTATTAGGTTTTTACTTATTAGTTACTTTGGGACAACAAGGAGCAATCGGTCGTCTGTGGCAATCACTGACGGGCGGACAGTTCGTATTTACTTTTACAGGGCTTGTCATTGGCTCAGTCATTTACTCCCTCCCTTTTGCGGTACATCCTTTACAAAACGCCTTTACAGCAATGGGACAACGGCCCTTAGAAGTCGCCGCCACATTGCGGGCAGGTCCATTAGACCGTTTCTTGACTGTGGTCGTTCCATTAGCACGCCCCGGTTTCTTAACAGCGACTATCCTCACTTTTGCACATACGGTAGGAGAATTTGGAGTCGTTTTAATGATAGGCGGTAGCATACCCGGCAAAACACAAGTGCTCTCAATTGCCATTTATGAACATGTCGAAATGGGTGAATTTCATGAAGCACATATTCTATCTGGCGGTATGCTATTGTTTTCATTCATTATTTTAGTCATACTTTATACAATTAATAAACGTCTTTATAAATGAAACTCTCTAAATTACATGGACGCTTTCAATTACAACAAGGCGATTTTACCTTAGAAGTCGATTTTCACACACCAGGATGCGGAATAACTGCCGTTTTTGGCAGTTCTGGCTCCGGTAAAACAACCTTATTACGTTGTATCGCGGGTTTAGAACGTGCGAAGCCCGGTTTTTTAGAAATCAATGGAACTTGTTGGCAAGACGAATCACGCAACTTTTTTCTGCCCACCTATCAACGCCCCCTCGGTTATGTCTTTCAAGAAGCCAGTTTATTTGCCCACTTAACCGTACAAAAAAATCTCGAATATGGTTTCCGTCGCACACCGCATAAACAGCGTAAAGTGGCTTTTGATGAAGCCATTGAATTATTAGGCGTTTCCCCATTACTGAGCCGTCGCCCGGAGCGTCTATCGGGCGGAGAACGACAGCGCGTTGCCATTGCCCGCGCCCTACTCACTAGCCCAAAATTGTTATTAATGGATGAACCCCTTGCTGCCCTTGACAGCAAGAGTAAAGCCGACATATTTCCCTATTTGGAAAGGCTACATAAAGAATTATCCATTCCCATTTTATATATCACCCATGCAATGGAAGAAGTCATGCGCCTCGCCGATAATATTCTTCTGATTGAAAAGGGCAAACTCATTGGGAGTGGCGCATTATTAGACTTATTAACTCGGCTAGACTTACCCATTTCACACGCTTCTGAAGCTGGCGTTATCATAGAAGCCAAAGTCGTTGAACATGATGAAGAATTTCATCTCACCTACTTAGCGTTTAGCGGAGGACGTTTGACTTTACGCCGTGAAGATTTACCATTGGGTGCGATGGTGCGCGTCGTCTTAAATGCACGAGATGTCAGTTTAGCTTTAGAAAATGAAGTCCATTCCAGTATTCTTAATATTTTTCAAGCAACGGTATTAGAAATGATGGAAGAATTACCAGGGCAATTAATGATTAAACTGGATATTGGCGGCGCATTACTATTGGCACGAATCACCAAAAAATCAGGCGTGTTATTAGATTTACAACCCGGCATGAGTCTATATGCGAGGGTTAAAACGGTGGCATTACTTTAATATCATCTGGAAGAAAAAACCATTACCTGTTTAAAGAAAAAACCTGTCAGGTTTATACCATTATCTGTTTAAAGAAAAAACCTGACAGGTTTCAAAAACCTGTCAGGTTTATACCATTACCTCTTTAACACAACCAGCGGAATACAACAAAAAACGGTGAATAAAATAAGTGAAAAATGAACCTAATCCGAGTTACAGTTGGGCTAAAATTATCGACATTGCCTTACACCACAAGCGACAAATTATTTTAGCGCATATTATTGCCATATTAGCCACCCTATTAAGTGTACCCGTTCCATTGCTCATGCCGCTATTAGTGGATGAAGTCTTACTTAATCAACCGGCATTTTTAGTGAGTACCGTCAATTGGCTTTTTCCCCTCAATTGGCATGGTCCCATTTTAACGATCACAAGCATCACACTACTCGTCCTGTTTTTGCGTTTTATGAGTTTGATTCTTGGTGTTTGGCAAATGCGTCAATTGACCATTATAGCTAAAGATGTCGTGTATCGTATTCGCAAAAACTTGATTAGCCGCCTTCAGCGCGTTTCGATGGCAGAATATGAAACGTTGGGCAGTGGACAAGTCATTTCCCATTTTGTCACCGATTTAGATACATTGGATCAATTTATCGGTGTGAGTATCGGTCGTTTTTTAATTGCGACTTTAAGTATTATCGGCACTGCTGTGGTATTACTCTGGATGCACTGGCAACTGGCATTATTTATCTTCTTTCTCAACCCAATCGTCATCTATATTACCATTTTATTAGGTCGAAAAGTCAAGGAATTTAAAAGAAAAGAAAATGAAGCTTATGGAGTCTTTCAACAAAATTTGAGTGAAACCTTAGAAGCGATCCAACAAATCCGAGCCTATAATCGTGAACAATATTATTTAGGCAAAGTGATTAAAAGTGCTGAGAAGATTAAGAATTATGCCATTACCTACGCATGGAAAAGCGAAGCAGCAGGGCGTTTCTCATTCCACCTCTTTCTTCTCGGTTTTGAAATTTTTCGAGCCGTTAGCATGTTAATGGTCGTTTTTTCTGACTTGACGATAGGGCAAATGTTTGCGGTGTTTGGTTATCTTTGGTTTATGATGATGCCTATGCAAGAAATTATCGGCATTCAATATAGTTATCACAGTGCAAAAGCGGCTTTGCAGCGCGTCAATCAACTTTTTGCTCTCTCAAAGGAACCCAATTATCCTCATAAATCAAATCCCTTTAAAAATCAATTAACGACTTCTGTCCGTCTGGATAATCTCCGGTTTTCTTATAATCAAGAAGATTGGATACTAGATCATATTTCATTGGAGATTAAAAGAGGTGAAAAAGTCGCCTTTGTCGGTGCCAGCGGCGGCGGTAAAACAACGTTAGTACAAGTCCTATTAGGCTTATACGCGCCTCAATCAGGTAATGTTTATTTTGATAATGTGCCAATGACTGAAATTGGCATGGATGTCGTGCGCGAAAATGTCGTTACGGTATTACAACATCCCGCCCTCTTTAACGATACGCTCCGTTTGAATTTAACTTTAGGGCGCGATTTAACTGATGAGCAATTATGGCACGCTCTTGACATCGCACAATTAAGCAAAGTCGTCAAGAATATGGAAAATGGCTTAGACACGATGCTAGGGCAACATGGTGTGCGTCTCTCTGGGGGACAACGCCAACGAGTGGCTGTCGCACGAATGATATTAGCTAATCCCAAAGTCGTGATTTTAGATGAAGCCACCTCCGCCCTTGATACGGAAACGGAGGGCAAACTTCTTATGGCACTCAATGATTTTCTTAAAGAGAAAACAACCATCATCATTGCACACCGCCTGAGCGCGGTTAAACAAGCTGATCGCGTTTTTGTTTTTGAAGAAGGGCGAATTATTGAAGAAGGACACCATGAGAGTTTAATTCGTGAAAATGGCTTATATGCTAAATTATATGGTAAGCAGGGGCATTCATATCAGAGTACAACGGATTAATGGAAAGAACGGATTTTTCCATCCAACGCTTTCGCTTTGGAGTGAAAGTGAATAGAAATCCGATTTAAAAAAAATCGGATTTCTTGAACTCATTTTTGAAAGAAAGTCAGTAGAAATCCGATTTAAAAAAAAAATCGGATTTCTTGAACTCATTTTTGAAAGTCAGTAGAAATCCGATTTTTTTTTAAAATCGGATTTCTTGAACTCACTTTTGAAAATCGGTAGAAATCCGATTTTTTTTAAAAATCGGATTTCTTGAACTCATTTTTGAAAATCGGTAGAAATCCGATTTTTTTTTAAAATCGGATTTCTTGCAATAGAGATAAAGGAATTAAAATGAAATTTGAACAAGATTTTTTGCATTATATTAAATCAGGTGCAACAATCATCCAAATAATTAGCCATGAAACACAAAGAGTTCATGGTGTTGTTAACAAAACAGCCGATGAATTGGAACGCAGTTGGTTTAGTTGGAATCGTATTGATGGCATCAAAAAATGGGAACAAAGAGAGTTTATCGATGAAGATGCAGACTGCCGTGAAGCTTCCGGCGTATTAGAAAAATTTGAAGAGGAAGGTTTTGAAAACAGTCTCTTGATATTGGAAGACTTTCATCCTGATTTGACTGAAAATCAACCGCATATCATTCGTCGCCTCCGCAATATCGTTCAACGCAAATATGCTGACAGAACCCTGATTTTATCTCAACCAATCACCGGATTGCCAGTGGAATTGGAAAAGGAAGTCCAAGTGATGGAAATGCCTTTGCCTACTGTAGATGATCTTAAGGTTGTTCTCCAACATGTTTGTCAACGATTTAATCTGGAGGAAGCCAAGTACGAAGAAACATTACCAGTACTGGAAGCGGCACTGGGCTTAAGCATTATGGAAGCCGATTTGGCTTTTGCTAAAGCTATTGTGAAAAAAGGCCGCATCACAGAAAGTGAAATTTCCTTAATTATATCTGAAAAAGAACAAGTCATTCGTAAAAGTGGTTATTTAGAATATTACCATCCCCAAGAAGACTTAAACGATGTGGGTGGATTGGATAAACTTAAAGAATGGTTAAACCGTCGTGGCAACGCTTTTTCAGAATCAGCACGGGAATATGGATTGGAACAGCCACGCGGTATTTTACTACTGGGCGTACCCGGAACAGGTAAAAGTTTAGCAGCCAAAGCCGCATCCAACGCTTGGCAATTTCCTTTATTACGCCTAGACATGGGCAAAATTTATGGGGGAATCGTCGGGCAGTCAGAAAAAAATATACGCGGCGCACTTGGCATTGCTGAAACGCTGGCACCCTGTATTCTATGGATAGATGAAATTGAAAAAGGACTCTCCGGCATACAAAGCTCAGGTGCTACCGATGGCGGCACCACTTCAAGAGTGCTTGGGACTTTTTTAACTTGGATGCAAGAAAAAAATAAACCCGTGTTTGTACTAGCAACTGCCAATGACATCAGCCAACTACCACCAGAGCTATTACGCAAAGGGCGGGTAGATGAAATTTTCTTTGTTGATTTGCCCGATTGTCAAGCACGTCAAGAAATTTTGAACATTCATCTACGCCGTCGTGGCAGAGGAGAATTATTTTCAGATGCCGAATTAAGCCGTATTGCAAAGGAGGCTAAAGGATATACTGGGGCTGAACTCGAAGAAGCGGTAAAAGAAGCCCTATTTCGTGCCTTTGATGAAGGACGACAAGTCGAATTAGACGATGTGATTGCTGCCATCAAAGATTCTTATCCATTATCCAAAACAATGCAAGAAGTTATTGAAGCCACTCGAAAATGGGCAAAAAGCAGGGCAGTGCAAGCCAGTAGTAGAGAACCTGAAGCTTTTAATGAAAAGCCAAAAGATACTACTAAGACACCACGCTTGCGCCAAGAAGCGGCTAATCCTTTTATTTAATTTTAGTGCCAACAAGCAAAGAAATCCGATTTCTCATTCATGGCAAAGAAATCCGATTTTTTCAAAAATCTGATTTCTCATTCATCGCAAAGAAATCCGATTTTTTCAAAAATCTGATTTCTCATTCATCGCAAAGAAATCCGATTTTTTTCAAAAATCTGATTTCTCATTCATGGCAAAGAAATCCGATTTTTTTAAAAATCTGATTTCTCATTCATGGCAAAGAAATCCGATTTTTTTAAAAATCTGATTTCTCAAAATCAATCAATACAAATATGGTCAATTTTTATTACGAAGCCCTAAAAGAACAAGGACAATCAGCAGATGAACTGCACAAGCAAGTTAGTGAATCACTCAATCTATTTGGGCGTTATCTGCGTACTGCCATCAGTGCTTTGAAAAACAAGGAAGTTAAATGCAAATGGGAACCTGTGAGCGGTTATCAATATCAACTAAAGCCAAAATCAAAGGTTTATCAATGGCAGCTTTGGACAGAAATTCGGATTCAAGGGGATGAACCAGGCTGGTTTTGGATCACCAAGGATTTGGATGACGAACAACCACCTGGACTTGATTTTCAGCCCGACGTTGAAGAAACTATCCGTATTGGTAAAGGTGTTCATGCCCAAAAAATTCCTTGTTCTCCAGAACAGTTGCAACGACAGGGTAGTCGCTGGCGACTGTTTTTGGGAACAGAAGTTGAGGCTAAACAAATAAATTGGTCTGGCTACCGTCTCGAAATAAAACCAGTACAAGCAGTGCCACGCGAGCCACAAACGTTGCGTTTTAAGGGTGAAGAAATTGCCTTTCGCATCGTCAACACGCAACCATTACAACTGAAAGTCCGCGCTGAACTGCATAAGGGCGACAGGGTACAAATCAATGACAACGATTATGCCATTCAAATTGTACGCGCCTTCGATAAAAAGCAGTTACCCAGCAAGCTATTTCAGTACGCTGAGGGCCGTTATTGGACTTGCAACCAACCGACATTGGATTTAGAACTCTGTGAAATACAAGACATGACTTCTGAATACCTCTCTACCCTAACACCAGAAAAACTGACTGGGGAAAATTGGGACATTAAGAGTTATCAGGATTGGCAAACCACATCCAACTATATTCGTTGGACACTAGATAAACGCATCAACCAAACGATTAAAGCAAAGGATGAACGCTTACCTGAACTCACTTTTGACTTAACAATCACTGAACCAGAGAAAAAATGGATTCAATTACTTGAAGATACGGAAGAAAATGATGAAGATAATGTGCAATCCACATTGGAGCATTTTTTTAGCGATAATAATAATATCAGTATCTTGGATGCCAACGAAAATAAACAACCTTATAAGATAATTGGTGCTAATTATGACGAAAAGCGTCTGTTATTGGCTAAAGATAAATCTGGCACAGTCTATCCAAAAGACACTCATCTTAAAGTGAAGGTGGATATTGGTTCACTTGTCAGACAACAGCGGGCTATCAAAGAACTGAAAAACACACCCCCACCGCAATTAAAGGGCTTAATTCAATTGCTCAATAATCGGCAACAAGTCCAATGGCCAATCTTTTCTCCAAAGCCGGTGGAGCGTTGGGAAGTGTTGACTGACTTGACTTATAATGGGTGCGATTCTCAACGTGAGTTTGTGCAAAAAGCGTTAGCGACTCCTGATTTTGCTATTCTTGACGGACCACCGGGTACTGGTAAAACGACAACTATCTTAGAATTGATTATCCAATTGGTAGAACGCGGACAGCGTGTACTATTATGTGGTTCTACTCATGCCGCTATTAACAACGTACTGGAACGTATCCGCGAACAAAAACTGTTAAACAAGATATTTCCATTGCGTATCGGCGATGAAAACAGAGCGATTGGTATTGAAGAATTTCAGTACGATAATGTGCTGAAACAGTTTCAAAATAATGGGATTGACTCCGAACAATTATTGGTGGATAGTGCTAATCTGGTATGTGGTACCACCATGGGTATTTTGCGTCTGTTTCGTGAGAAGAAAGTGAACCTCGATCAAGGCATTCCTCCCTTCGATGTGCTGATTGTGGATGAGTGCAGTAAAACGCCATTTCAAGAGTTTATCGTTCCTGCAATCTATGCGAAACGCTGGATTCTAGTCGGCGATGTTCGGCAACTTTCCCCCTTTACAGATCGAGAAGTGATTGTGGGTAATCTGCGCGAACTTCTTTTACGGCAAAAAAATCGCCAATCAGTCTATTTGGATAAGAATCTGCAAAAAGCCTGTTTTTATCTACAAGCCTTATTTCCCTATAAAAACAAGTTTGTTATTCCTGAAAGTGGAGCCGTTATTGAGGCGTTAGCACAGGAAATCAATGCCCGTATTAAAGCAATACCAAAGAAATCCGATTTTTTTCAAAAATCTGATTTCTCAAATTTTGCTCTAATCATCCAAGAAAAGTCTTCCTCAGCAAAGAAATCCGATTTTTTTCAAAAATCTGATTTCTCAAATTTTGCTCTAATCATCCAAGAAAAGTCTTCTTCTTCATTAGAACAACAGGCTTGGTATTTATATGACTACGACTATATTTTCATTGAAAATTCCCTCTATAAAACCCATAGCCATCTCATGCCCGCCGATGCCATTGTGTTGGATGCCCATTGGCAAAGCAGTGCCCATGCGTTTCGCCATCAGGCGCACTGGCAAGAGCAACAATTCCTAAACCAGCGTGGCAACCGAATGGAAAACTCTTTTGACATTCAGCAAAATCGCTTAAACTTCTTGCAAAGCCGTGATTGGGCTGACGAAATCGTCTGGCGGTTGGAACGAGAATATTGGTTGCGCTTTCTAACTGATCGTCGCCAAAGAAACCGCAAAGGCAAAAAAACACGCATCGAAGAACAGTTACAACGGCTATTCCCACAATCAGAAGCCGCAGAAGGGCGTATCTATCAGATTCGCAATATCGCTTTTCCATCCGTGTTAGAAGCCCTATCAGGTGAAGGGATTACTAAGCATCGCAAAGATATGCCCACCACCCTAAACCAAGGTTTTGAACCAAAAGAACTACAATGCCGATATACCACCCTAACTTATCAGCACCGGATGCACCCAGCTATTGCTGAGTTTTCGCGGAAAATGTTTTATACCCCGAAAAGTGGTGAACATCGGGTACAATCTCTGTTAGATGGACATGATATGGCAAACAAAAGGACTTGGACTTATCGACAATATCCAAAACATCGTTACTGGCTAAACGTGGTGGGAAAGGTAGTAAAAAATGCCAATCAAAAAGAAGTCGATGCGATTCGTAAAGAATTGGAAAGCTTTATGCAGTGGGCAACCAAAAATCCTCATCCCGAAACAACAGTCTGGGAAATTGCTATTTTAACTTTTTACAAAAAGCAAGAAACCACGCTGCGTGAAATGCTGAAAAAACTAACGGGAACCAAAGCCTATAGCCGCTTTCCGCTCAAAGAAAAAAATGTGCTGATTAAACTGGCAACCGTCGATTTCTTTCAAGGGCAAGAAGCCGACTTGGTATTTCTTTCTATGGTGAATACTCATCGAGATGGTTTTCTGGACAGCCCTAACCGTTTAAATGTCGCAGTCACTCGCGCCCGTTACCAACTCGTTATTGTTGGAGATCGTAACTATTTTTCAGAAAAATCAGAGACATACGAATTAAATCAATTGGCTAAGGCATAATTTAGAAATCCGATTTTTGAAAAAAATCGTATTTCTTCGGCAATATTTAGAAATCCGATTTTTGAAAAAAATCGGATTTCTTCGGCATAGGATTTCTTCGGCATAATTTAGAAATCCGATTTTTGAAAAAAATCGGATTTCTTCGGCATAATTTAGAAATCCGATTTTTGAAAAAAATCGGATTTCTTTGGCAATATTGAGAAATCCGA
>JAOZSV010000319.1 GCA_029939505.1 Thiotrichaceae bacterium
TTAGCCTCGACTCGAATGCTTTAGCTTTGTCAATCCGTCCAAAAAACGCCCAAAGTTAATGTTGGATACCATTTTTAACTCTTAATTCGCATGATTTATCTACTTTAGAAGGTGAAAAAAAATTATGGTTCTTACCAACCAAGGACATTTAATACGATTACGTCAAACAGTTCCCGATGATGCCCCCATCATACTACGCGCCTACCAAGACGAAACTTTCATCAGCTTGTTTCGTTCCAACAATGCCCAACAAACTGAAGAACAACTCCGAAAAATATTAGCGGATCGTTTAGAAAATGAGCCGAGCAAACTTGGACATGTCGAATTTATGATAGAACATAAAAAACTGGGTCCAATTGGAATCGCACTACTAGGAGATTACACCCCTGTTCATCAACGCGCCGAATATCTCATTGGACTATTTGACGAAAGCCGCCGCTCAATCGGTTACGGCACAGAAGCCACATTATTAGTGTTAGAATTAGCGTTCAACTTCTACAAGTTCCATAAAATATATACTTACGTTTACGACTACAACGAATTGTCCGAAAAAAGCACGATAAAATTTGGTTTCAAACAAGAAGGCTTGTTAGAAGATCATCACTACCTACTGGGTGAAAAAAGATTTGTTAGCTTATATATCAATGGCATGACAGAAGCCCGATTTCGTGAATGTGAACAAATCCGCCGTTACTCCCTGCGACTACTTGGACGAGATGTCACCCTAGCTCCCCAAGTCATAAAAGTATCTGAAGATAGCCAGATTCCCGTTGAACAGGGCCAAAAATTTCTTGAAGCAATACGGGCAGGAAGAGTTAATTTTTCTGGAGAATGATAATTCCTTCGCCAATCATTTTTGAACAGGATTTTTTCAAGTTTAGAAATCCGATTTTTTTCAAAAATCGGATTTCTCATTCGTTTTAACATTAAAAAATGATTTAAAATCAAACAGTTACAACATTTTTTCAAAAAAAGACCTGGCAGGTTTTTAAAACCTGCCAGGTCTCTAGCTTTCGCTTCCAAATCAAAAACTACGCAACTGCCGCCTTAGCCTGATCAGCTAAAATAGCAAACGCATCTTTATTAAAGACGGCTAACTCTGCCAGCATTTTTCTATCAATATCAATACCCGCCTTATGTAAGCCATTAATAAATCGGCTATAAGAAAGTCCACATTCACGCGCCGCAGCATTAATTCGCGCTATCCATAAACGTCGAAAGTCGCGTTTACGTTGCCGACGATCTCGGTAAGCATATTGCCCCGCCTTAGTTACCGCCTGTTTAGCAATCCGAAAAATATTACGGCGTGCGCCTCGATAGCCTTTTGCCGCTTTAAGCACCTTTTTATGTTTGGCGTGTGCAGTAACGCCGCGTTTTACTCTTGGCATGTTTTATATCCTCACTTATAAGGTAGTAATCGTTTGACCATTGCAACATCTGCTTTATCGATCATGATGGCGGAACGTAAATGGCGTTTACGTTTGCTACTTTTTTTAGTAAGGATATGGCGGCGGTGGCTTTGCCCGCGTTTTATACCACCAGATGCTGTGCGTTTAAAGCGTTTAGCCGCACCGCGATTTGTTTTCATTTTTGGCATTTTAAACTCCGCATTGAAAAAAAACCAAGTTTCAACTTAGAAACTTGGTTTTTTTATGATTAAGTTATTATTAAGGTGGGTTACTTTTAAGGGGGGCAAGCATCATGATCATTTGCCGACCTTCCATTTTGGGAAATTGTTCAACTGTCCCATGTCCTGTTATGTCGGTTGCAACACGATTCAGCAAGAAACGACCCAAATTTTGGTGAGCCATTTCTCTGCCACGAAAGCGTAAGCTCACTTTAGCCTTATCCCCATCATCAAGGAAACGTATCAGGTTGCGTAGTTTTACCTGATAATCCCCTTCTTCTGTATTTGGCCTGAATTTAACTTCTTTGACCTGTATTCGTTTTTGCTTCTTCTTGGCTTTATTCCGTTTTTTGTTTTGTTCAAACAAATATTTGCCGTGATCCATAATACGGCAAACGGGAGGATTAGCCTGTGGAACGATTTCTACCAAATCCAATTGAACCTTTTGAGCTTTTTCCTGTGCTTCCTGGTTAGAAACAATGCCAATTTGTTCACCATTGACATCTATCAACCGTACTTCAGATGCAGTAATAGCCTTATTAAGGCGTGTACGTTTTTTATCGTAAGCGATGTAACTGTCCTCCTATCATTCAATTTTTCAATTATTATTAACTATAGACTTTCAGATAAAGAATTTCACGAAAAAGAGACCAAGTTTCTTGAATTCGAGGTTCAAGTTTTTTGAAAAAAAACTTGAACCTCGAAACTTGGTTTCTCATCATTATTAATGATGCCTAATTATCAGTAGTATAGCAGATAACATCTGCACGGAGTTGTTCAGTAAAGGCATCAAGTGACATCGTTCCTTTATCCTGACCATTTTGCAAACGCACTGCAATTTGTTGATTTTCAACTTCACGTCCCCCTACGATTAATAAATAGGGGACTTTTTGTAAAGTATGTTCACGAATTTTAAGCCCAATTTTTTCATTTCTCAAGTCTGCCGTCGCACGAAAACCCTGTTTTTGCAAATGAGCCTCGACTTGTTGGGCATAATCAGCCTGTTGATCAGTAATATTAAGTATAACAGCTTGTACAGGGGCAAGCCATACCGGCAATGCGCCAGCGTATTCCTCAATAAGTATGCCAATGAATCGTTCAATTGATCCTAAAATAGCTCTATGCAACATGACAGGAACCTGTTTGCTCCCATCGCGTGCCACATATTCCGCACCTAAACGTCCTGGCATTGAAAAATCAACTTGAATTGTACCACATTGCCAAACACGTTCAAGACAATCTTTGAGTACAAATTCTATTTTAGGACCATAAAATGCGCCTTCGCCAGGTTGTAGAGTCCAATCCAATTTTTTGTTATTAAGCGCAAGTTCTAATGCCTTTTCGGCTTTATCCCAAACCTCATCATTCCCGACACGTTGTTCAGGGCGGGTAGAAAGTTTTATGATAATATTTTGAAAGCCAAAATCAGAATAGGTTTTAAAGACTAAATCGATAAAATCAGAAACTTCACTTTGAATCTGCTCTTCTGTACAAAAAATATGGGCATCATCTTGGACAAAATTGCGTATTCGCAATAATCCATGCAAAGTGCCTGAAGGTTCATTGCGATGACAAGAACCAAATTCTGCCATGCGTAAAGGTAAATCGCGGTAACTTTTTAAGCCCTGATTAAAAATCTGAATATGACAAGGGCAATTCATGGGCTTGACAGCATAATCCCTATTTTCTGAATGGGTACTAAAAATCATGTCGCCAAATTTATCCCAATGTCCAGATTTTTCCCATAAAGAGCGATCAACCAATTGAGGCGTATTCACCTCTTGATAACCGTGTTGACGCAATAAGCGTCGAATATAATCTTGAACTTGCAAATAAATTATCCAGCCCTTATCATGCCAAAAAACCATCCCTGGGGCTTCCTCTTGAACATGGAATAAATCTAAATGTTTGCCCAATTTACGGTGATCACGTTTCTCGGCTTCTTCTAAGCGATGCAAATAAACTTTAAGGTCTTTTTTATTAACAAAAGCGGTGCCATAAATACGTTGCAACATTTCATTGTTAGAATCGCCTCGCCAATACGCGCCCGCCAACTTCATTAATTTAAACGCTTTTAATTTGCCTGTGCTAGGCACATGTGGTCCCCGACAGAGATCGGTAAATTCCCCTTGTTTATATAGGGATAATGGTTCATTAGTGGGAATCGCATCAATAATTTTTGCCTTATATTCTTCGCCCTGCGCTCGAAAAAATTCGGTTGCCTCATCGCGTGACATGATGACGCGCGTGACAGTGAAATTTTGCGTGGCCAATTTTTCCATTTGAGCCTGAATTTTATCTAAGTCTTCTGGCGTAAAACTTTTTTCGTAGGCAAAATCATAATAGAAACCATTTTCAATGGTAGGACCAATGGTCACTTGTGCTGTTGGGAAAAGGCTTTTAACCGCTTGCGCCATTAAATGGGCGCATGAATGGCGTATGATATCTAATCCTTCTGGATCGCGCTCCGTGACAATGACTAATTGTACATCCTCATCAATAACTGTTGAGGTATCTATCAAACGATCATTTATTTTTCCAGCCAAAGCCGCTTTTGCAAGGCCCTTGCTGATACTTGCTGCCACTTCTGCGACGGTGATGGGATTTTCAAATTCTTGATGACTGCCGTCAGGTAAGGTGATGATAGGCATAAGGTTTCCGATCAAACAAAAAAAAAGCACGATAAAAAAACCGTGCTTTTAGAAATTGGTGGGTGCGAGTGGGATTGAACCACCGACCCCTACCATGTCAAGGTAGTGCTCTACCACTGAGCTACGCGCCCGAATATTTTAATGTGGGCTAAATTTACCATAAAATTAATTGAGATACAAGCCTTTTTTTAAATTTTTTTGTAAATAATGACGATTTTCTCTTATTTTTTGATGAAATTAAATGTATCTATATGATTTTAAATCATTTTTTTAAAATGAATTTAAAATATTCCAAACTGAAATATTCAATGATTGAAGTTTTAGTATTTATTAATTATTAATTAATTGAGCCTATCTAGTGTCCATCCGGAAACACTTCCAAAGCTAAAGCATTCGAGTCGAGG
>JAOZSV010000113.1 GCA_029939505.1 Thiotrichaceae bacterium
ATCCGTTGTACTGTTATTCTTGGATTCTTGGTTTTGAATCGGAGTACAGCGGATTGGGTAAGGATTCAGAGTGATTTCAATCTATAAATCTTTTTATCGTTAAATGTGTAATAACTTATTCCTGGTGTCGTGACACGGATAACTTTACCCATTCGTTTCATTTTGGTATCAAACTCAGGTAGATCATACAATAATCTCAATAATTGTGGAATTTGATGAGCATGTCTGTCAGAAAGGGCAAAACAAACAACACAAAAGTGACTATCTATCACAACCTTTTTCCAAAAAACTCTTTCATTAATAGTAACAAAAGTGGGTTGACTTTGTCGCCTAAGTAATGCCGGAATCGCGTCATCTTTGATAACCGTGTTAGGGCGCAAATCCGTGATAAATTGGACGGCTCCCTGATACCATTTGGCGATTTCCAACTCAAGATTGCGTCCTAACAATTGTTCATCTAAAATAATCACTTTGCCCTCTCTAATACTGGCAATGTTTTAAGAAATTGATTGGTAACCAATATCATTGCTTCAAGAATCGCTTCGCGTGAAATACGTCCACGATATCCTTTAACAACGTCATCAATATTTTCGCCACTGGCAATTCGTTCCAATGTGCCAGTCATTTCAATACGGGTGTATTTAAAGGTGGGTTGCTCCCCACAAACGCCGATTGCTCGTACAATATTATCGCTGAGGGGATAATATTGATAGATTTCACCGTTTACGATTTCTGTCATGATTTGAGCCATCTATTTTTTCTCCTCAAAAGCGGTTGATATTTGGTGCGTTGTTTAGGGGTTAAGTTTTGCCTGGTTTTCTTGGATTATTGGTTTTGAATCGGAGTACAGCGGATTTGAGAATAAAACGGATTAAATCTCATTAATTCTCGTGTTTTAAAATCCGCTTATTTCTCAAATCCGTTGTACTGTTATTCTTGGATTCTTGGTTTTGAATCGGAGTACAGCGAATTGGCGAAATAAACGAATTTTTTTCTGAGATGATAGCCAGTTTTTTTAACCATAACTACAAGGATTAGATATAAACAGGGATAAACCATAAATCAGTGGTGCAATTTGACTTATCCTTGCTTATATTTAATCCTTGTAGTTATTGGGGTTTCTTAAAAAACCGTTTCAGAAAATTCGTTTATTTCGTCAATTCGCTGTACTTAACCGTGAAAATGGGAATGCGCCCTTTTAACAGCTGGCACTCGCTACAATGTAGGTAATGGACGTTGGCGTATCTTATTGCGTCTTGCTATGGTGAACTGATTAACAAGTGGAATCTTCGCAGATAACCATTGCAATATGATTTCAGCGGGTTCAAGCGGTGTTATGGGTATCAAGCGAAAATAAACAACACCTGCACTGGGCATTTTAAAGCGATAAATCAATTCGCCATAGTCGCTATCAAATGTGAGAATTATTCGCTGTTCCTGATAAGCATAATGCAATACTTCTTCATCAGAAGCACTGGGCATTATATCAGCAACATCAATAATATCTTGATCATTATCACGCAATAACAGCGTACTGTGTAAAGGAAAATTTTCGTTGGCTAAAAATCGCATTACGCCACCTTTTGAGGAAAATCATACAATGCCTCTTCCTGTAAACATTCTGCTGCAAAGGCAAATATCGCACGCAATGCGTCTGCACTCAAAACAGGATAATTCTCTAAAATTTGTTGTTCTGTCCATCCAGCAGCCAGTAATTGTAAAATGAAAGTCACCGCAAGGCGTGTTCCTTTCACAACGGGCTTACCAACGAGTATCATTGGATCAGAATGAATGTAGATTTGCCAATTCAGATTTTCAACGGGTTTTATTGACATGATTTTCACCTATCAAAATAGTATGATTGACATTATTATGCCCTAAAAACCTCAGAGGTTTTCAAAACCTCAGAGGTTTGATTCCAACGAGGTTTGATTCCAACTCGTTAAATTCTAAAATTTTTCATCAACCGGCACTTTAGGGGTTAAGTTTGACATGGTTTTCTTGGATTCTTGGTTTTGAATAGGAGTACAACGGCTGGTTAATGTGGAGAAATTTTCACCTTTTCATTTTGAATCAGAATTTTAGAATTTTAGAATTTTCAGAATAAAAGCTCAAATTCTCAAATTCAGCCATTTTAAAAAAACCTTAAAAATCAATTATTTATTTTTAATTTCAATTCTGAAAATTCTATTCGAGGCTAAAGTTTTTTAAAGAAAAACTTTAGCCTCGAATATTCTGAAAATTCTGATTCAAACAATATTTGAGGGTAAAATTTTGTCGGGAAGAGTAATTTGTCAATGATTGATTTGACGTTTAAGTTATGAACAATCAAATATTATAGTACGATTAACATCATATTAGTTAAGTTCTAAAATTTTTCATCAACTCAATTGGAGAAGATAACATGGCATTCTCATTAGTTATACCAAATGAGATCATTTGGGCAATCAAATTGCCAAAAACACAATTCGAGGTTCAAGTTTTTTCGGTAAAAAAAACTTGAACCTCGAATGGAAAGTCAATTAATCAAAGAAATGGCTTTTACCTTATATGAGCGGGAATTAACTTCCATGGGCATTGCCCGGCGATTTGCGAAAATGAGCAAATGGGCATTTATAGAAGGATTAGCGGAACGCGGTTTGACTAGACATTACTCTGTAAACGAACTGGAAGAAGACATTAACTATGCCAAAAATTTTCTCGTTCCCACGCGCCGGCGTGGGAATGCAGTGACGACGCGCCAGCGTTGCTGCTCGTAATACGGGACGCTGGCGCGTCCAGAATGGGTTCCCACTCCAGCGAGTGGGAACCAGAAAAATTTCAGCCTTTTTAAAAAAACCTTAAAAATCAATTATTTATTTTAAATCTCCCTTCTGAAAATTCTCAAATTCTCAAATTCTGATTCAAACTATAAAAGGGTGAAAATCTCTAACCCGACACAGGCAATTTCTTAGGTAAATGTCGGGTTACGTTATCACGCGACGCTTGATAAGCTAACCTGACCTACCATACTGATCCGTTCTACTAAATATCGGGTGGAGTCGTTACGAATTTTTTCTGATCATCAATGATAGCCAGTTTTTTTTACCATAACTACAAGGATTAGATATAAACAGGGTTCCAGCCTAAAGTTTTTCTTCAAAAAACTTTAGGCTGGAAAACCGTTATAAATCGGTGGTGCAATTTGACTTATCCTTGTTTATATTTAATCCTTGTAGTTATTGGGGTTTCTTAAAAAACCGTTTCAGGCTGAAGCAGAAATGATCGGAGATGATGGAGTCCAAACCTTCAGATTTGGACGTGACTAAATTGCTGGGCAATGCCAAATCTGAAGGTTTGGACTCCAAATGCCAAATCTGAAGGTTTGGACTCCAAAAAGGCAATTTCTTAGGTAAATGTCGGATGACGTTATCACGCGACGCTTGATAAGCTAACCCGATCTACCATATCGGAGTACAGCGGCTGGTTAATATGGAGAAATTTTCACCTTTCGAGGCTAAAGTTTTTTAAATAACCTGTTGCATTTCAAATCAAATTCTTATTTTGCATTGCAAATTGCGAAAAATAGACAGTAAAAAATAATATTCCCTTAAAAAACAAATGGTTATTTTTTGGTATTATATATGCAAGCTACCCGCCCTTAATTACGAATTTTTAATTTTATAGAACAGTTGGAATTTTATTTTTAAAAACAATTTCAATAAATTTAGTTTTATCAAAGATAATTTCTTGAGTAGGAGAGTCATCATGAATATAATATTCAAAACACATACTCCTGTTAAACAGAAGAAAAACTTGGGACATTTTCAAACGCAAAATCCTCTTGCCCTTATGGCAATAGTAGGACTACTTGCTGTCTTTTCATGGGGTAATGTTACTCTGGTGAATGCAGAATCTTTTTTCTACTGCGTTGATGATAAGGGTTTAAATGATAGTCAATTCTGTCATGGTAATCCTTTGCCTTTGGAAACACTTGGTCCACTTTATGAAAATTGCGATATTGAAGCGCTTGATATTTCGCAGATCACAGGTGATCTATATGGTGCGGCTGGTGATAATACACCTAGAAAGAGCCATCTCTACTATGTTTATAAAAACAATGGCGATGTGGTTGACTTGGGTAATATTGGTGGTCCGGGTTTTTTAGAAGAAGTTGACGCACTCTCTTTCCATCCAGTGACAGATGAATTATGGGGATGGGCGCAAGGAGAAGGTTTGTTTGTCATTTCCACGCTACCCACTTTCCCGGAACCTGCGATTCTACCGATAGTGGATATTGAGCATCCGCATTGTCAGAAGCCAGTTGAAGATGTCACCATTCCGGCAGAGTTAATTGCTTCGTTTGCTAATGAAGTTGAAGATATTACTTGGAATTGGACAGGAGATGTCCTTTACGCTGTAGAAAACCTACACACAAACGATCCAGATAGTCACGGTGATATTGATTACGATGACGGTATCACATTGTGGGCTTATGATACGATAAACGGAGCCAGAGAATTATGCCATAATTTGGTACCAAGTATTATCGAAGCGCTGGGACATGAAGCCGAAATTGAAGGGCTGGAAGCATTGCCAAATGATTTTATGTCCATTCCAGCAGTAGAAGACTTATTGATAGCGACATTTCATGGCACTTATAAAATGTACTATGCAGTAATAATCGCCCGTCCCACATTATCAACACCTCAATGTGAAATTTGGATCGACAGTGTTGAAGTACCTTTTAATGATATCGAAGGAATTACTTACTTTTTAGATGAACCCGTATCAGCATGTCCTTCCGTGATGAAAGAAAATTGGACGCTTACTATGGATTTTAACTGTGATGAAGTAGGTAATCAAACAGTTCCAATGGCTTTTCTTGAAAACTCTATATGGATGGCTAACAACGAAAATCGTGGAACATGGAATCAGAACGATTGTCATGTAGAAATGTCCGATAATATGATGAGTCCACCGGTTATCTGGATTGGCACGCTAGAAGGCAAAAATCAGTTGTCGGGTACTTACAGCAACAGTGATTTTGCGGGATGCTGGAAGGCCACTCGCAATTCTCCACTATAATGAGACTTTAATCACTTTTCAAAGCAAACATGACCGGTTTAAAACAACCGGTCATGTTTAATTTTCGAGCTTTCCGCTTCAAAAAACGGAAACCTCGAAGTAATCCATGAACCTATCCCACTATTCGTTTTTAATTTTAGAAATCCGATTTTTGAAAAAATCGGATTTCTTGACGCTCATTTTTTCTCAAAAATAAGAACCTATCCCACTATTCATTTTTGAGCTTAGAAATCCGATTTTAAAAAAAAATCGGATTTCTTAACCCTCGTTTTTTGGTTAAAAACCAAACGATTTTTATTCATGGTTCTGCATTTTTGAATAGTGGGATAGGTTCAAGGAAATTTTTATTCATTTTTTACCATTGATTGAATAGTGGGATAGGTTCATTATACTTCGCACGAACTCCTAAAATCTTAATCCGACTTTCAAACCATATTGCGTCGTTTCACCCATTGAAATCTCGCCATTAATAATCAGCAGAGGAAAGGGCGAAAATTGGACTCCCGCTAATCCCCGATAGCCCGTTTCGTTCACATCATCCAATGTCACAAGAGATGAATTTTCACTGGCATTAACCCGGGTAAGAGAAACGCCCGCATACGGTGTGAACATAAGAAAGCCCTTGCTGATAAGCATATCAAGCGATTGGGTATTAAGATCAATATCATCAACGCCTTGCAATTGAGTATAACTGGCTCTTACACTGAGCGCAGGTGTCAACGTACTTCCTTCGAGAATGGCATATTTAGCCTCAATCCCCCATAACTGGATATTTGTACCAGGCACAGCAGAATACATTGCACCCACATCAATATTAAACGGCAAGCCCTTTTGAATATGGAGTCTGGGAACAGGGAGATAGGAAAAGGGATCATTATCATCAACGAGCTTCTTCCAAAAATCCTCATCAGAGCTAATATCAGTTATTGTGGTTTCAAGAGAAACATCAAAACCAATTATACCCAGCGGTTCCGCTGGAGCCATTGGATTAAACAACAGGGCAGTTCCAAATTCTTTCGCAAAATCCTTAAAATCATCCTGTGTAATCACGTCTGTGATCTTGATGTCATTTGCCGACGTAAAACTGACAATTGACAATAACATTAGCATAACGATTTTTTTCATCATTTATCCTCATCAAAGTTAAAAACGGTTGTATTTGATTCAATTAACCAAATTGAACCCTACCCTGCAAGTCATTACGTGAATCAGCGTTATTTAAGGCTTCCTCAAGAGTGACTTTACCGTCTTTATATAAATTAAACAGGGCATCATCAAAGGTTTGCATTCCTTTCGCGCCACTCCCTTTCATCGCATCTTTAATTTCAGTCAATTTACCTTTCAAAATTAAATTAGCAATATTAGGTGTATTGATCATAATTTCAATTCCAGCACAGCGCTTTCCCCGTACATCAGGAATTAATCGTTGTGAAACGATAGCTGAAATATTACCAGCCATATCCATAAATAATGACTTATGTTTATCAGTCGGAAACATATTGACAATCCGATCCAATGCTTGGTTAGCATTATTCGCGTGCATGGTAGAAATACATAAATGCCCTGTATTGGCTAATTCTAAAGCCGCTCCCATGGTTTCTGTGGTGCGAATTTCCCCAATGAGAATCACATCGGGTGCTTCACGCAATGAGGCTTTAATTCCCGCCGCATAAGACATAGTATCAACCCCGACTTCACGCTGATTAACAATAGACATTTGATTTGGATGGGAAAATTCAACGGGATCTTCAATGGTTAAAATATGTCCAGGTGAGTTAGCATTACGGTGATTGATCATCGCGGCTAAAGTGGTGGATTTACCGGAACCAGTGCCACCTACCATGAGTAATAATCCGCGTTTAGCCATGATTAATTCTAATAATATTTCAGGCAATCCCATATCTTGGGCGTTGGGAATTTCTGACGGGATAAAACGCATAACTAAGCCAATTGTCTTACGCTGAAAAAAACCATTTCCCCGAAAACGCGCACTGCCATCGGGCATAGAGATGGCAAAATCTAAATCTTTGGTTTCTTCAAACTGAGCAATTTGCTCATCTGTTAGAATTGAGTAGGCACATTTCTTAGTAATCTCTGGTGTTGCAACAAACGTACTCAATGGGCGAGCTGCGCCATAGATTTTTGCTTTGATTTGAGAACCCACCGTCAAAAATAAATCAGAACCGCTATGTTGGATAATTAATTTTAAATAGTCCAACAAATCTGTGCTGTCTATCAAGGGTATTTCTGGTGGACCGTCATTTTTAGGTTCTGCTTTGGCTTTCTTCTTTTCAGAATCTTCTTTCTTTTCAAAGTCTTCAGAAGCACTCGCAGGTTGGATAACAATGCCCACTCCCTTCTTATTAAAAGAGAGCGACACTTGAAATTCCCCTAAAGCCTGTTTGTAAATAAACTCCAACGCCTTATCTTTAACAAACTGTTTTTTTTCAGCGTCAGACATCATGGCGAAAGCGGCGGCTTTAGCCATTTCCGCCGTGACGGCTTTTTTACCGACGGGTTTATTTTTGCCAGACAATTTGATCGTTATGGGAGAACCTACAGAGACAAATAAATCAGATCCATTTTTTTCTGTCAACAATTTTAAATAAGGTGATAAGTCCATTATTAATTGTTTTCTCGGTACTTGTTTTTTAAAGAAAAACTTTAGCCTCGAATGGTGAATTATAGTTTTTCAGATAAATAATAATCAAGGCTAAGAGTTTTCAACTCGCTATCCTCAAGCAACATCACTCATCTTTCTCATCTTTCTCCATCAGAGTCAAATCTGAACCACCCAATCCGCCTTTAGAATGTTTGCTTTCCAGTTTAATTCGCAGACGCAATTCATTGGGCGAATCCGCATTAGCAAATGCCTCTGCCTCATCAATTCGTTCATCTTCGTAAAGATTGAACAAAGCTTGGTCAAATGTTTGCATACCCAAATCTTCTGATTTAGCCATAATCGGTTTAATACCAGCAACATCCCCTTTCGCAATTAATTCGCTAATTAATGGAGAATTGATCAAAATTTCAATTGCCGCAGCACGTCCACCACCAATGGTTTTTATCAAGCGTTGCGAAATGACCGACTTTAAATTTAACGAGAGATCTTGCATCAATTTCTTTTGCTTTTCTATCTCAAAAAAGCCTAAAATACGATCAATCGCCTGGTTAGCATTATTCGCGTGCAAGGTACCCATCGCTAAATGCCCCGTTTGGGCAAATTCTAAGCCAAAATTCATAATTTCGGCATCCCGAATTTCACCGAGAAGAATCACATCAGGTGCTTGACGCAAAGTATTATGCAAAGCCGCTTCCCATGAATCAGTATCTACTCCAACTTCACGCTGCATAATCACACAATTTTTATGTGGATGTACATATTCAATCGGATCTTCAATGGTAATGATATGCCCATAACTGTTAGCATTACGGTGATCAATTAGAGCAGCCATTGTCGTCGATTTACCCGAACCAGTACCCCCCACCATCACAATCAAGCCATTTTTTGCCGCGATGAGTTCCTTAAGGACAACAGGCAGATTCAATTTATCGAAATTGGGCACTTCTGCTTCAATAATACGCATTATCACGCCTTGACAATTTTGTTGTATAAAGGCATTAACACGAAAACGACTTAATCCTGGGGGATGAATAGCAAAATTACACTCTTTGGTTTCCTCAAATACCTTGAGTTGCTTATCATTCATAATGCACTGCGTCAGCGCCATAGAATCTCCTGGCGTTAAAGCTTTCTTTGTGAACGGTGTCATCTTACCTTTGCATTTCATTGCTGGCGGGAAACCTGCGGTGATAAACAAATCAGAGCCGCCTTCCTTCGTCATCAATTTCAGCAATTTGATCATGAAACCCATGGCTTCATCTCTTTCCATTTTTATTTTCCCTCACTTTCAGTTATTCACTGATGTGACGCGGGGTTTTTCCAATTTGAAACCCACCTAAATTCCACCGATTTCATCGGTGGAACTTGGAAGCACCTTGCGTAACATCAGTTATTCAGTTGCCCATTCACCATTAACCATTAACCTACGCAAATTTATCTTTATTCACTGCATGTTCACGCGCATGTTCCTTAGTGACTAGCTTATCTTTTACCAGTTTTTCAAGAACTTGATCCATCGTCATCATCCCATATCTTTGCCCTGTTTGCATGGCAGAATACATTTGGGCAACCTTATTTTCACGAATCAAATTACGCAGAGCAGGCGTACCTACCAGAATTTCGTGAGCGGCGCATCGCCCCCCCCCAATTTTTTTCAACAAAGCTTGCGAGATGATGACTTGCATCGATTCAGACAACATAGTACGAACGGTGGGTTTTTCAGCAGTCGGAAAGACTTCAACAATACGATCTATCGTTTTAGCGGCAGAATTGGTGTGTAATGTACCAAACACGACGTGCCCCGTTTCAGAGGCGGATAAAGCAAGGCGAATGGTATCTAAATCCCGCAATTCTCCAATCAGGATAACATTTGGATCTTGGCGCAAAGCCGATTTCAAAGCATTACCAAAACTTAAAGTATCGCGTTTAAGTTCACGTTGGGTGATGAGACAACGTTTAGATTGATGAACAAACTCGACGGGATCTTCAATAGTGAGAATATGTCCGTATTCTGTACTATTGCGATAATCCATCATGCCTGCCAACGTCGTCGATTTGCCGGAACCAGTACCTCCTGTCACACAGCAGATACCCTTATGTGTCATTGCAAACTTTTTAAAAATTGGGGGTGCTTTGAGTTGATCCAAGGAGAGAATGTCTGAAGGAATAGTACGAATAACGCAGCCTGCACCTCGACTATGCATATAAGCATTCACGCGAAACCGTGCGACACCGGGTATGGCAAACGCAAAGTCACATTCGAGATATTTTTCATATTCTTTGCGCTGGGCATCGTTCATCACATCATAAATCATGTCGCGGGCTTGCGTCTGATCAAGGGGAGGCGCATTAATTCTACGCATATCCCCGTCTTTCCTTACCATTGGCTCCACACCCGCAGAGATATGAAAATCAGAAATACCATTGTTGACACCAAAGGTGAGTAAGTCAGTGATATTCATAAGTTTCCTATTTTAAAATGTCTTAATATTAAGATTAATAGTATAAACTTTACATCATGAACAATTCCAATAATCAATTAAATCTTTCATCAGACGGCATCGCCGTTGAACATTTACAATGTATCCGCGACGATAGAGTATTATTTGAAGATTTAAATTTTAGTTTATCAAAAGGGCAATTGCTCCAAATAGAAGGACGTAATGGCAGTGGTAAAACGAGTTTATTACGCATTTTATGTGGTTTAACATTACCCACTGAGGGGACAGTATATTGGAAAAATCAAGATATTCAAAGCATTAAATCAAGCTACTGGTCAAAGTTAGCCTATATCGGACATGCCCCTGGTGTAAAAGCCGATTTGACTCCTTTGGAAAATTTAGCAATGGCGCAAGCATTAGCAAGCACGCCAAACAAGATTAATCTGATTGATGCGTTAGATCAAGTCGGCTTATACGGTTTTGAAGATGTGCCAACTCATACCTTATCTGCGGGGCAACAACGTCGCGTTGCCTTAGCGCGTTTATTAGCTTGCGACGCGCAATTATGGATATTGGACGAACCGTTTACTGCCCTTGATCAATCTGCCATTCGGATGATCGAAAACTGGCTAGATAACCATGCAAAAAAAGGGGGGTTAGCCGTACTCACCTCGCACCATACTGTCAATTGTGAACATGCGACTTCTCTTCAACTCAGCGTATAAACTATGCGATAATGATGAATTATGAATTATGAATTATTAATTTAAATATGCAATTATCGGTAACACAACGTATTCTTGGTTTTTTACTCATATCATTTAGTTTCACATTATTGCCTCCTATGGCTGTGTCGCTATGGTATCAAGATGAGGGATTAAGGGCATTTATCATTGCATTCTTAGTCATGTCTGGTATGGGTGTTTTATGTTGGTTTCCAGCCAGACATAAGAAAAAAGAACTCCATTTACACGATGGATTTATGATTACCGCCGTGTTTTGGACTGTTCTCAGTGTGGTAGGCGCATTACCGTTTTTACTGATACCCAATTATCAAATGACAGTGGCTCAAGCTGTGTTTGAAGCCGTATCTGGATTTACTACAACAGGTGCAACAGTCATCAATCAATTGGATAGCCTACCTAAATCGATATTGTACTATCGCCAACAACTGCAATGGTTAGGGGGACTTGGCATGATCGTATTGGCTGTCGCTGTATTGCCTATGCTTGGTATTGGCGGAATGCAACTTTATAAGGCAGAAACGCCAGGACCAATGCGTGATGAAAAGCTAACACCCCGCCTTGGACAGACGGCTAAAGCATTGTTATATATCTATATTAGCCTAACGTTTGCCTGTGCCATCGCCTATTGGATAGCGGGCATGACGCTATTTAATGCCATAGGGCATAGTTTTTCAACAGTGGCGACAGGCGGATTTTCCACCCATGATGCGAGTTTAGGCTACTACAATAGCCCTGTCATAGAAATCATTGCGATGATCTTTATTATTCTGGGCAGCCTTAACTTTACAGTGCATTTTGTCGCATGGCATAAAAAGGATTTACAGCACTATTGGCAGGATATTCAAGGGCGTGTATTTATTTACATCGTTTTGGTACTCATCGCCATTACAGTGATCGTATTAATGTGGCAAGGTGTTTATACGCACTTTTGGACAGCATTACGCTATGGCAGTTTTGCAGTCATTTCAATCATCAGCAGCACAGGTTATATCACCGCTGATTTTAGTGTATGGCCCTTATTTTTACCCGTTTTAATTTTAGGGAGTGGTTTTATTGGTGGCTGCGTCGGCTCAACGGCGGGCGGTTTTCGAGTGATTCGCTTCATTTTATTGTATAAACAAGCCATTCGTGAAATCATGCGCTTGATTCATCCGAATGCGGTCATTGTGGTCAAAATTGGTCAAAAAAAAGTACCCGACAATGTCGCCCAAGCTGTCTGGGGATTTGCCTTGTTATATATGGCCAGTTACGTTTTTTTATCCCTGCTCTTTCTAGCAACAGGCGTAGATTATCTGACCGCATTTTCCGGCATTGCCGCGACATTAAATATGACAGGTCCCGCTTTAGGAAACATTGCCGTGACTTATGGTGACATCAGTGATACAGGATTATGGATTCTCAGTTTTTCCATGTTATTAGCTCGCTTAGAGATTTTTACCCTGCTTGTATTATTAACACCTGCTTTTTGGCGACGATGATTTAAATTGAAGTTCAATCAATAATACCTTCGCCAAAGGATTTTGAACCGGATTCGAGGCGAACGTTTTTTTTGAAGCGTTTAGCCTTGAATTTTACTCGCACCATACCGACGACGGAATTTATCAACACGCCCAGCAGTATCAATGATTTTCTGTTTACCCGTATAAAACGGATGGCAAGCCGAACAAACTTCAATACGTAAATCATTGCTTGTCGTTGAACGGGTTTTAAATGTATTACCACAGCTACAAGTGACAGCAATATCGTGATAGGAGGGATGAACTTTAGCTTTCATAATTGTTTTAAATTGTTTTAAATGGAGTTATAAAATAAAATTTGTAACTACTCAGGGCAACCATAAAGGATTTCCCCTACAACAATATTTTGATGAAGACTGATAAAAATATTCTTATGTAGGGGCAATCCCTTTTGGTTGCCCTGAGTAGTGGACCCGTTTTTTTACATTAACCCTTTTTCTGCAAGGGAAACGCAATAACCATCACCAATGACTAAATGATCTAAGATTCGTATATCAATCAAATCTAATGCTTTTTTTAGACGTTGTGTAATAGAAATGTCGGCTTGACTTGGTTCTGCCACTCCAGAAGGATGATTATGTGCCAAAATCAAGGCAGCAGCATTATGCTGTAGAGCATGTTTAACAACTTCACGCGGATAAACACTTGCGCCATCTATCGTACCATAAAATAGCTCATCAAATTTTATAACCCGATGTTTATTATCCAAAAATAAGCAGCCAAATACCTCATAATCCCGCCCACTCAGTTCCGACATTAAAAAATTACGTGTATCATCAGGATTGGATAAAACGCTGCCACGTTCCAAACATTCGCGTAAATAGCGTCGGCTAATTTCGATGCAGGCTTTTAATTGGACATATTTGGCATCGCCTAAACCTTTCGCTTTACAAAATCGTTTTTGCTCGGCTCCTAATAGACTGCGTAAATCTCCAAATTCATCTAACAAATCTTTGGCTAAATCTAAAGCACTTTTACCTTTCACACCAACACGTAAAAAAATCGCTAACAATTCTACATTCGTTAATGCCTCAGCACCACGCAGCAATAATTTCTCGCGAGGGCGTTCTTCTTTTGGCATGTCAGTAATTCTGACTATTGAACGTTCTGGTAAGTATTTTTTTTGTGGTTCAGCGATTTTAATCTCATCTGAATATTTTTCTTGTGCTTCAGCGATTTTTTCTGTCATTAGCTACTGTTCATTTTTTTTTGCAAACGCATTAATAATCAAGACCAATCCTAAACCTATTAACATCATAAGCAATACATGTATAGTTGTCTCATTCAACGCATCAGGCCAATAGGGAGTAGAACTGATTAAACGTTCTTTACCATGAACTTCTATATATTGACGAAATTGAAAAGGCCAAATTACCCATAATGAGCCAATAAGTATGCCAATAATGATCAACAAAGTGGCCCGATAAAAACGGGTTAAAAGCCAACCAATCAACCGACTGAAAATAATCAATCCCGTAATCATACCCAAAGCAAAGGGAATTAAAATGGTAAATTGAAAATGGCCTATTGCGTTCAATATCGTATCATATTTTCGTAAAATCAATAAGATAAATGAACCTGAAATTCCAGGTAATAGCATCGCTGAAATGGCTATAAAACCGCTCAGAAAAATAAACCAAATATTATCTGGCGTATTAACAGGTACTAAATTAACAATAAACCAACCCAAAAGAGTACCAATGCTTAAAAAAAATAACGCCGATATATCCAATCGTTTAGCTTCTGGCAACAACGCGATAATGGATCCGACAATGAGTCCGAAAAATAATCCATAAATTGGCTCAGGGTGCGTATGTAATAAAGCGGGTAAAGGAATAACTCGCGTAAAAAAAAGTAACGCGCAAAAAAGACCAATAACAAGTGGGATTAAAAAACCAAAATGGGGGCGTTGTAAAGCAGGTTTAAATTCTAACTTAAACAAATGTCGCAACCATACCACATCAAAAGAGCGAATTGCGGCGAGTAACTGGGCGTAAATGCCCAAAATAAAGGCCATTGTGCCACCACTGACACCAGGAACGACATCAGCAGCCCCCATGCAAAAACCTTTTGCAGCTAAAATAATTTTGTTTCTCATAAATTTTACGCCGTTAGATTTATTGATGATAAACCGCACTTAAAGTATGCACAGCTTCAACAAATGCCTTGACATTTTCAGGATCAATTTGTGGATGGATACCATGCCCTAAATTAAACACATGTCCATTGCCAGGTCCAAAACTGGCTAAAATAGTGGCCACTTCTTCACGAATACGTTCAGGAGAACTGTACAAAATACACGGATCCATATTACCTTGTAACGCAACTTGATCACCAATGCGCTCCCGCGCAACACCAATAGGTAATTTCCAATCTAAACCGACTGCATCACAACCTGTCGCAGCAATATTTTTTAACCATTCATTCCCTTCTTTAGTAAATAAAGTCACAGGAATTCGTTGCCCTTCATATTCGCGAGTCAAACCCTGCATGATTTTTTGCATATAATTTAAAGAAAATGTCAAATAATCACGAGTCGTGAGAATGCCGCCCCAAGTATCAAATATCATCACTGCCTGTGCGCCCGCTGCGATTTGTGCATTCAGATAGGCAGTAATAGCTTGTGCCAATTTATCCAACAAAATGTGCATCGCTTGTGGTTGTTCAAACATCAACGCTTTGACACGAGAAAACGTTTTTGTTGTGCCTCCTTCAACCATATAAGTTGCCAGTGTCCATGGACTGCCAGCAAATCCAATTAACGGTACTTGTCCATCAAGTTCACGTCGAATCAAACTTACCGCTTCCATAACATACCGCAATTCTTCATTAGGATCAGGTATGGCCAGATTATCTATTTGTACTTTATTCCGTAAAGGTCTTTCAAAACGAGGTCCTTCCCCTTCACTAAAGTGTAAACCTAATCCCATCGCATCAGGAATAGTCAAAATATCTGAAAATAAAATAGCAGCATCAAGTGGAAATCGTGTTAATGGCTGCATTGTCACTTCACAAGCTAATTCTGGTGTTTTACACAATTTCAAAAAATCCTTAGCGCGACTTCTTGTTTCACGATATTCTGGTAGATAACGCCCCGCTTGACGCATGATCCATACAGGAGTCCTGTCAACAGGCTGTCGTAACAAAGCACGTAAAAAACGATCATTTTTCATTAGTTGGTTTAGTTATCAATTATTAATGTAATTAAAATTGGAGTACATTCGATGCGAAAGTGTTTTTAGTAACTGATGTTACGCACTATGTTTCAAAAATGTTTAAGAAATATTTGAAAAAAAATCGGATTTCTAAGCGGCGAAACGATGTTTAAGAAATCCGATTTTTGAAAAAAAATCGGATTTCTAAGCTCGAATAGAATCG
>JAOZSV010000470.1 GCA_029939505.1 Thiotrichaceae bacterium
AAAATCGGATTTCTAAGCTCGAATAGAATCGCTTTGCGTAACATCAGTTAATTAATTTTAACGTAGCGAGGTATATAAAAATGGCATTTTTTGGAGTCACCATTGAAGAAATTGAAAGTATTAGCCCGATTGAGGGGGCTGATATGATTGAGATGGCTAAATTGAAGAATTTAGCTTTTGAATTTGTCGTGGCAAAGAAAGATGATTGGAAACAGGGCATGAAATGTCTATATTTTCCAATTGATTCACTTTTGCCTGAATGGGTTCTTGAAAAATTTGGCTTAGTCGGCAAATTGAGTGGCAAAGAGAAAAATCGGGTGAAAACGATTAAGTTGAGGGGACAAATTTCTCAAGGGCTTGTGGCAACGCTTGATTTGCTGGAGGGTATGTCAACGCCCATTGCGGATTTGGATGAAGAGACACAATGCCAAAAGATTACTGAGTTTCTGGGTGTTGAAAAATATGAACCACCTGTTATTCCTTGTCACGCTGCGAGACTCGTCAGGTTGCCTGTTGGACTTTCTGCTTATGACATTGAGGGGGCAGATAGGTATGTCGATGTTGCTGAAGAATTGATGCCGCAATCGGTAGAAATTACTGAAAAACTGGAAGGGCAGAACTTCTCAGTGACTTATTCTATGTTGGATAATAAAATTTATGTCAATCAACGTAAATTTTCCATCCAGCCTATTGAGGAACAGGTTCATGAGTTTTGGAAGGTGGCAGAAAAAAAAGGCATTATCAAGTTGGTGGAAAGCTTGAAGGAGTCTTATCCTGATCAAAATGTGACTGTTTATGGAGAATTTATCGGTCCAAGAACGCAGTCGAACATTTATAAGTTAAAGGATTTTGAGGTGAAACTTTTTGACATTAAGATCAATGAAAAATGGCTCACGCCTGATATTCGACAATCTGTTATTGAGAAACATTTTGGTCATCTGGATATTCATGTGCCAATTCTGGCTATGAATGTGATTTTAAAAGAGTGGCTTGATGGAAAAAGTTTTATCGAAGCCTCGCATGGTGTTTCTCAATTACATAAAACCACCAGAGAGGGGATCGTGATCAAGCCGATGATAGAATCACGGCATGAAAAAATTGGACGGCTTATCATAAAGCAGCGCGATCCCGTTTATCTTTCTAAAACGAATAATTAAATTGAGTACATTCGAGGCGAAAGTTTTTTGAAGAAAAACTTTCGCCTCGAATGGATTTGCGGAATAAACGGATTTTTTATAGGTGAATAGGAACTTGAGATTATAACTCTTAACTCAAAACTAATCCTTTCTAAAATCCGTTGTACTCAATATTTTATAAGTTAATGAGAATTTCGCTTTGAATTGGCGTTCAACGTCTTCAAACAAAAGAGGTTAATACAATGAAACAAGTTGCACCATTACGTTATGATGTCATTTTCAAG
>JAOZSV010000114.1 GCA_029939505.1 Thiotrichaceae bacterium
TGGAGCCAAACGAACCAAACCTCTGAGGTTTCCAAAACCTCAGAGGTTTTCGTGAGAGGTTTTTTCGTTTGTTTGAAGCCAAACCTCAACGAACCAAACCTCAGAGGTTTTCGTGAATAGAGGTTTTCGTGAATAATTGATCTGACAACCAAAAGGAGAAAAATATGCGCTATAAAAATTGGCTAACAATCGCTGGGCTGATATTCTACACGACCACTTGGGCAAACGATCAAAATATTCCTATGGTCGTTGGCCCTTGCATTACTTGTCATGGTATAGCTGGTTCTAGTATCGGACCAGCCATGCCGACGATTGCAGGACGAGAAAAGGAAGGTTTTATCGAAATCATGGAAGCGTATAGAGATAATGAACGTTTCTCAACGGTCATGGGACGGCTTGCCAAAGGCTACACTGATGCAGACTTTAAAATCATGGCAGACTATTTTTGTCAACAAGCCATTGTGCATTACCCCCAAAACGTGGAGATAGCCAAAGTCAAAAAAGGTCGAAAACTTCACAATAAATACTGTGAAACATGCCACGAAGAGGGGGGATGTGAAGACTCAGAAAGCTACAATCTGTTTGCTGGACAACGGATGTCTTATCTGCAATACAACCTAGCCGATTTTCTGAACGGTAATCGTGACATGCCAAAAAGGATGGAAAAGTACCTATCGAAAATGATGAAAGAGCAGGGCAAAGAAAGCATTGATAATCTTGTTCACTTTTATGGTAATCAAAAATCAGTTAAATAACAATTACTTGGGGGAAAAATGTCAAAAATAACCCGTAGGCACTTTCTAACGATGGCGACTGGTGCGGCTATTGTGGGTTGTACTCCCTTTATCACACCATTTGCCCAGAAAAAAGTCGTGATTATCGGCGGTGGTGCGGGCGGGGTTATCGCTGCCAAATATATTCATAAGGCGGATCCAACAATTGAAGTCACATTAATTGAACAGAATAAATACTATTTTACTTGTTTTATGAGTAATGAAGTGTTCGGTGGTTCACGAACGATTGACTCCATTAAGTTCAACTATGACGGATTGCGTCAACAGGGTGTCAACGTACTCTATGATCGTGCGATTGACATCGATCCCATTGCTAAAAAAGTCGAACTGGCTCTGGGAAAAAAGGTAGATTATGACCGTTTGATTATCTCGCCAGGCATTGATTTCAAGTGGAATACGATAGAAGGCTATAATGAAAGTCTTATTGAAAAAATGCCACATGCTTGGAAAGCCGGTTCACAGACCATCATTTTACGCAAGCAATTGGAAAACATGAAAAATGGGGGTACGGTTATTATTGCAGTGCCGCCAAAACCGTTTCGTTGCCCACCTGCCCCTTATGAGCGGGCCAGTCAAATCGCTCAGTATTTAAAACATCATAAGCCGAAATCAAAAATCGTGATTTTGGATGCAAATAACAAATTTTCTAAACAAGCCTTGTTTACCGAAGGTTGGGAAAAACGCTATGGATTTGGTACAGATAAAAGTCTTATCGAATGGGTGCCATTAGATGATGAAGGCAAGGTTGTCGGCGTTGATGCGAAGAACATGACCGTTTTCGCAGGTGAATTTGAAAATAAACATAAGGCAGAAGTGATTAATCTCATTCCGCCACAAACAGGCGGTCAAATTGTCCTGAATAACGGTTTAACCAATGAAGATGGCTGGTGCCCTATTAATCCGAGAACCTTTGAATCAACATTACAAAAAGACATTCATGTCATTGGCGACGCTTGTATCAGCAATATGCCTAAATCCGGTTATTCTGCCAATTCCCAAGCGAAAGTCTGTGCCAAAGCAGTCGTCGCTGCATTACAAGGCAAGGAAATGAGAGAAGAACCTTCTTATGTCACGGTTTGTTATAGTCTTCTGGGAAAAAATTATGGTATATCGGTTGCTGGAGTCTATCGTTTACAAGCGGGAAAAATTCAAGCAGTTAAAGCTTCAAAGGGACTTTCTCCTCTAAATGCTTCTGCTGAATACAGAAAACGGGAATTTGATTATGCCCATAGTTGGTATGATAACCTGACTTTTGATATGTTTAATTAAATATTTGAGTTTTTGACAACGAGGCTCAAGAAATCCGATTTTTGGAAAGATTTCTAAAATCTTTTGACAACGAGGTTCAAGAAATCCGATTTAAAAAAAATCGGATTTCTAAAATCTTTTGACAACGAGGCTCAAGAAATCCGATTTTTGGAAAAATCGGATTTCTAAAAATCGGATTTCTAAAATCAAAAACGAATAGAGCCGAATAGATTTAAAGTTTTTATTCCAGATGAACATTTATTAATTATGCCCTACATTCCACATACCCCCGATGATATTACTGCCATGCTTGCCACTATCGGAGTCGGCAGTATCGAAGAATTATTTGATGAAATTCCAACCGCCTTACGTTGTGGCTACCTAGAAAAAATGCCGCCTGCTTTAACTGAAATAGAAATTGGACAGTTAATGCGCCAACGCGCAAATCAAGATAGTGGGGCAACCTGTTTTATCGGCGCAGGTGCTTATGAACATCACATTCCCGCCGCTGTCTGGGAAATTGCAACGCGGGGCGAATTTTACTCCGCCTACACCCCCTATCAAGCTGAAGCCAGTCAAGGTACGCTGCAACTGTTATATGAATTTCAAACCATGATGGCAAATTTGACGGGCATGGAAGCCTCAAATGCCTCCTTATATGATGGCGCGTCGGCTTTAGCAGAAGCGGTGTTGATGGCAGTACGTCTCACAAAATCTAAGACAAAAAATATTTTAATGCCGACAACAGTACATCCCATTTATCGGCGCGTTGTGCAAAATATCGTTAAAAATCAAGAAGTTAAAATTATTGAACTCCCTTATGACGCTGAAGAAGGTATTATTGCACCTGATAGTTTAGCCCATTTAGCAAAAAGTGCCGCTTTAGTGATTCCCCAACCTAACTTTTTTGGTCGCTTAGAGGCGGTTGATGAATTGACTGATTGGGCACATGCTCAGGGCATATTAGTCATCAGTGTGATCAATCCGCTGACGCTTGCTGTGCTATCGCCGCCCGGCGATTGGGGTACAAAAGGAGCAGATATTGTTTGTGGTGAAGGGCAACCTTTGGGCATTCCATTATCTTATGGCGGACCCTATTTTGGTTTGCTCTGTTGTAAAAAAGCATACATACGACAAATGCCAGGGCGCATTGTTGGACGCACTGTCGATTTAGATGGAAACACGGGTTATACTTTAACCTTACAAGCGCGTGAACAGCATATTCGCCGTTCCAAGGCCACCTCTAATATCTGTACCAATCAAGGCTTAATGGCAACGGCTGCCACAATTCATACTGCCCTATTGGGTGCAGAAGGCTTAGAACAGGTTGCTTTAACTTGTCATGCGAATACCACTGATTTAGTGGAAAAACTGACTCACATTGCGGGGGTAAATCGCGTATTCAAGGGGCCTTTTTTTCACGAAGCGTTGCTCCAGTTAGAAAAGCCAGTTGATCAGGTTTTGCGCGAATTAGCCACGCATCATATCTTTGGCGGATATGATCTCACTCCGTTTTATCCGAAATTAGGTCAAAGTTTATTAGTCTGTGCCACAGAAATGCGAACAGAGGCAGATATAGATCGTTATGCTGAAAAGTTAAAAGTGGTTTTGGAAAGCCTCGAACTCTAAAATTTCAATTCGAGGAGGCTCTTGCAAAACTTTGAACACACGAGGTTTAAGAAATCCGATTTTTGAAAAAATCGGATTTCTAAGCTCGAAACGTATGATGTTTAAGAAATCCGATTTTTGAAAAAAAATCGGATTTCTTAATCTCAACTCGAAAAAGCGAGTTTTGCAAGAGGCTCCGAGGTTTAAGTTTTTTGAATTTATAGGCAAAAAAAAACCCGCTTCAATAGCGGGTTTTCTTATTTTTGGCTCCTCGGGTTGGACTCGAACCAACGACACCCTAGTTAACAGCCAGGTGCTACTACCAACTGAGCTACCGAGGAATTTTTTTTATAACAGTTACAACCCACAACAAAACGGAATCATTTTGGAGTTGCCAAAGTTATGGTGAGTATCATACACAGATTTTTTTAAAAAATCAACCCCTAAATGAAAAAAAATGAAAAAAATTTTTTTAACTACTCAGCAGTTCGTCTCAATGCCATTAAGTTAAGCCAGAGCGAACACGCAGGTTCGCCCCTACAGCCCCTGAATACGTTAGGAATGAGATTTTAATCATTTCCAAAACTTTTAAAACAACCTTGTCATTTCGGATATGATTTAATTTTCATTCCTAAAGGGCGTTTTTTGTATTTTGGAGTACAACGCTTCAGCTTTGTATTTTGGAGTACAACGCTTCAGCTTTGTATTTTGGAGTACAACGCTTCAGCTTTGTATTTTGGAGTACAACGCTTTAGCTTTGGACGTTTTTTGGAAGACTAAAAAACTTGCTCATCAAGTTTTAGCCTTGCAATTTCAAGGCTGAGTAGTTACAAAATAAAAACAGCAAAATGTTAAATTAATTAAAAATCAAAAATGAGTGAAAATGAAACCCAAATTCATGCGTAAAAAATGTTCGATGCCAGGGGCAGATTGAAAAATTAAAAACCTATACTTGTTCAGATAAATAAATTCACTTAAAAACCTCAGAGGTTTTGAAAACCTCAGAGGTTTGGCAGCCAATCCATTTTCTGAACGTCTATAGAACCCGTTACCAATTAAATGTTCCATGAACCTATCTGGCCTATTCAAAAAATGCTGAACATAAAAATATTTTTGTTTTTGGCAATCGGTTTAAGAAATCCTTTCAAAAAATCGGATTTCTAAGCTCAAAAACGAATAGGGCCGAATAGGTTCATCATTATCCGTTTATTCAAACGGAAAATATGATTGATCACTTTTTTTAAATGGCGAAAATTCATGTTAAACCCAAATAATTCTATTGAGCAAGAAACATATCCACTTTCTCCACTTCAACAAGGTATGTTGTTTCACTACCTTTATAACCAGGAGGGTGGCAAATACATTCAACAATTCATCTGTCGATTGCATGAAGCGTTAAACATTCCCGCTTTTGAGCAATCTTGGCAGAAAGTGATAGAACGACATTCCATATTGCGTACCCGTTTTCAGTGGGAAGGTTTAGAACAACCTCAACAAATAGTGCATAAGCAAGTGGAATGTCCTTTGAAGATTCAAGATTTGTGTGATTTGTCTTCTAAAACCCAAAAAAAGCAAATAGCTGATTATATTCAACAAGATAGGAAAAAAGGTTTTTCACTGACTGAAGCACCAGTGATGCGCTTCACCTTATTTCAATTGAGTGAGGATAATTATCAGTTCATCTGGACTTCCCATCATATTTTATTGGACGGTCGATCACGTTTTTTGATTTTACGGGAACTTTTCACTTTATATGCGGGCTACTGTCAAAACCAAGAGATAGAGTTGCCTGAGCCGCATCCTTATAAAGAGTACATTGACTGGTTGCAGCAACAGGATTTTTCCAAATCGGAGCTATTTTGGCAGAAAACCTTGAAAGGTGTACAGACGCCTACTCCACTAATTAATGGATGGGTAAATGATTCCGATTCCGTTACAAAACTCACTTATGCAGACAAAACGCTTCATTTAACCGAGACGCTAACCAAGGATTTGCAATCTTTAGCAAAGTCTGCTGATTTAACTCTCAATACCTTGATGCAAGGTGTATGGGCATTATTATTGAGTCGTTATAGTGGAGAAGAAACGGTCATATTTGGTGCAACGCGAGCTTGTCGTTATTGGACTGATATTGAGCCAAAATCAAGGATTGGTTTATTTATTAACACATTACCCGTTTGCACCCACTTGACACCGACACTGGATTTACTCACTTGGCTACAAGATTTACGCCAACAATGGGTGGATATGCGCGATCACGAACACACCCCCTTGAGCGATATTCAAAAATGGAGCGATATTTCCACCCAACATCCTCTCTTTGAAACCATAATCGTATTTGAAAATTATGAGATCAATACCACATTGTCAGCACTCGGAAGCGATTGGACAAAACGTGAATTTCAACTCTTACAACAAAACCACTACCCGCTAAGTCTGTATGTCACAAGAGATACTTCTCTCAATTTAACCTTTAAATATGAACCACAGCGTTTCGATGCGGCGACCATCAATCGGATGAGCGGACACTTCCAAACTTTGTTGGAAGGCATTGTTGCTAATCCAAAACAGCGCATTTCAGCATTGCCCTGGCTGACTCAAGCGGAAAAACATCAATTGCTAATCGACTGGAATAAAACCGATGCGGAATATCCGCAAACTCAATGTGTTCATCAGTTATTTGAAGCCCAAGTCGCAAAAACGCCTGAAGCAATTGCAGTGACATTTGAAAAGCAGCAATTAACTTACCGTGAATTAAATCGTCGTGCGAATCAACTGGCGCATTACCTACAATCGCTCGGCGTTCAAGCTGAAGTGCTGGTAGGAATTTATGTGGAACGTTCCATAGAAATGCTCGTAGGACTATTAGGCATCCTTAAAGCGGGTGGGGCTTATGTGCCACTTGATCCCGCCTATCCTATAGAACGCCTAGCGTTTATGTTAGCGGATTCACAAGTTCGGGTGTTATTGACTCAACAAGACTTAGTAGCGAGTTTGCCTGCCCAGGCACAAGTCGTTTGCTTAGATAAAGACTGGGAACGTATTTCTCATGAAAGTGAAGCCAATCTTATCAATACCGCTAGTTTGGATAATTTAGCCTACGTGATTTATACCTCTGGCTCAACGGGCAAACCAAAAGGCGTTCAAATTCAGCACCGTTCCTTAACAAATTTTTTATTGAGTTTGCGCCAAACGCCTGGTTTAAGTGAACAGGATACTTTACTAGCTATAACCACAATATCTTTTGACATTGCGGCTTTAGAACTCTACTTGCCCCTTATTGTCGGTGCTAAAATCGTGTTGGTGAGTCGTGAGGTGGCTGCTGATGGTTTACAATTGTTGGCGAAACTTAATCAAGCCGGTATAACCGTCATGCAAGCAACGCCAGCGACTTGGCGTTTACTTTTATCTGCCGGCTGGAAAAGTAGCAATCATCTAAAAATCTTTATCGGTGGCGAGGCATTACCCCAAGAACTGGCTCATCAGTTACTTAATAAAGGTAAAACGATTTGGAACTTGTATGGTCCGACAGAAACCACGATTTGGTCTAGCGTTTTTCAAGTAGGCGTTCAAGAAGCGATTCAGACGAAAGGAGAATCCATTGGTCGTCCGATTGCTAATACCCAAATTTATCTGTTAGATCAATATTTACAAGCAGTACCAATTGGTGTGTCCGGTGAATTGCATATTGGCGGTGCGGGTTTAGCTCGTGGCTACCTCAACCGCCCTGAATTAACAGCCGAAAAGTTCATCCAGAATCCCTTTAGTGATGATTCCGATGCTCGCCTTTACAAAACAGGTGATTTAGCTCGTTATCTTCCAGATGGTAATATAGAATACCTGGGTCGTCTTGATCATCAGGTCAAACTTCGCGGTTTCCGTATCGAATTGGGTGAAATTGAGGCGGTGCTGGTACAACATCCTGAAGTGCATGAGGCGGTAGTCATCATTAGAGAAGTTCAGCCAGGGGATAAACGTTTAGTCGCCTATCTCGTGCCAACAAAGGCACAAGAGGTTATGCCCAAGACTCTGCGCCAATTTATCAAGGAAAAGTTGCCAGACTATATGGTGCCATCCGCCTTTGTAAAACTGGAAGCGATGCCGTTGACACCTAATGGTAAAGTTGATCGCCGTGCTTTACCCCTTCCCGATATGTTAGGGGGGATTGAAACTGATTTTGTGTCACCACGGACTCCCATTGAAGAAGTGTTAGCGGCGATTTGGGCTGAAATTCTCAAAGTGGAAAAAGTGGGTATTCATGATAACTTTTTTGAGTTGGGGGGACATTCTCTGCTGGCGACTCAAGTGATTTCACGATTACGCGATGCTTTTGAAGTCGAACTGCCATTGCGTGAATTATTTGAATCACCCACTATAGCCAACTTCAGCAAACACATTGATGAAACCAGTCGCCAAAATAACATCCGTATTTTACCGGCTATCAAACTGATTTCTCGCACGGAAAAACTCCCTTTATCCTTTCCCCAACAAAGGTTATGGTTTTTGGATCAATTGGAAAAGGAAAGAGACACTCATCATATGTCAATTTCCCTCCGCCTTACGGGTACAGTTAACCTAACTGCGTTGGAACAAAGTTTAACCGAAATGGTGTGCCGTCATGAAAACCTACGCACTACCTTTCAATTCCGCAATGGCGAAGCGGTTCAGATTATTGCCTCCCCATTTCCAGTCAAATTACCCGTCGTCTTTTTACAGAACAAGTCAGAAGTTGAGCAAAGGGCAGAAATACAACGGCTGGCTACTCAGGCTCATCAACAACCCTTTGAACTCGCTCAGGGGCCATTGTTACGTTTCACCTTGTTACGGCTAAGAGAACAGTCCCATATCTTGCTGCTAACCATACATCATGTTATTTTCGATGGCTGGTCGATAAAAATATTTATTCGGGAACTGTCCACTCTCCATACCGCTTTTTCTATCGGCGAACCTTCTCCTTTGCCAAAGTTGCCTATTCAATATGCCGATTTCGCTTATTGGCAGCGTCAATGGCTAACGGGAGAGGTGTTAGAAACGCTACTTAATTACTGGAAACAGCAATTAAAGGGGGCTCCCCCTCTTTTGGAACTGCCCACGGATCGACCACGACCATCAATACAGACATACCGAGGCGCAAGACAAGTTTCAAAATTGTCCCCATCGCTTTCCCAGGCACTCAAAACCCTAAGCCGTCAGGCGAATGTCACCTTGTTCATCACTCTACTCAGTGCGTTTAAGCTCTTGCTCTCTCGTTATACAGGGCAAACCAACATTGTTGTGGGTACGCCGATTGCGGGTCGCAATCGCACAGAGTTAGAAAATTTAATGGGCTTTTTCATCAACACCCAGGTTCTATACACGGATTTGTCGGGCAACCCAAGTTTCCATGAACTACTGAGTCGGGTTCGCGAAGTGGCTTTGGGAGCTTATGCACATCAGGAATTACCTTTTGAAAAATTGGTGGAAGAGTTACAACCAGAACGAAACTTGAGCTATACCCCACTGTTTCAAGTGTGGTTTAACATGATTAACCTAGCAGATTCTCAAAACGAAAAACAAAACGAACAATCCGGCTTAACCATAGAACGCTTCTCTCTTAGTGAAGAAATTCCTTCGCAATTCGACTTAACGCTGTATGTTCAAGAAAAAGACCAAGCTATTCAGTTGACCTTTGTTTACAATGTTGATTTATTTGATGCGACGACGATAACTCGTCTGATCGGACATTTCCAGACTTTGCTGGAAAACATTGTCACGGACCCGGACAAGCGACTCTCTAGCTTACGGCTCTTAACGGAAACGGAACGTCACCACTTGAGCACCCGTGGTAATCTCGTTCATCCAACCATTCCCTTTATTGAATTTGAAAAGCGTGAACAGTCCATTCCAGCGCGGTTTGAAGAGCAGGTTATAAAATATTCTGATCAGATTGCAATCAAAACAATGCGTTATACGTGGACTTATCGTGACTTAAATGAGAAAGCCAATCAGGTGGCTCAAGCCATCTTGGAACAAGAAGAAAGAGTGGCATTATTATTTGAACATGATGCGCATAAGCTAGTAGGCATAATGGGTGTACTTAAGGCTGGCAAAACTTATGTACCACTCAATCCATACTCTCCTCGTGAGTTACTTGAGTACATTGTGCAAGATTCACAGGCGAGTGCTATTTTAACCAATGACCAGAATCAAAGCCTCGCACAAGCGTTGACAAGCAATACCCTTCGGCTCATCAACATTGATGAGATAAAGTTAGTGGCATCCAGAGATGAGATTCAACCCACCCTTTCAGCAGATAGCATTGCCTACTTACTCTACACATCGGGAACAAGCGGGAAACCGAAAGCGGTTATACAGAATCATCGTAACGTCTTGCATTTCATCAGAACTTACACCAATCATCTGCATATCACTGCCAATGATAAGCTGACTTTGTTATCCTCGTACAGTTTTGATGCGGCGATTATGGACATTTTTGGTGCTTTATTAAATGGTGCTACCCTATACCCCGTCAACCTTAAGGAGGAAAGTCTATCTCATCTCTCCTCTTGGTTAATCCAGCAAGAGGTCACCCTCTATCACTCGACACCCACTGTATATAGACATTGGCTCAACACAGTAACTGAGGAAAGGTTCCCTAAGATTCGTCTCGTCGTGTTAGGGGGAGAACCCGTTTATAAGGACGATGTTGACAAGTATAAAAAACACTTCTCTACCAACTGCATTTTCATCAATGGTCTCGGTCCGACGGAATCGACGGTAAGTCTCCAGTATTTTATCAACCACCAAACTGAAATCACGCACCAAGCTGTACCCGTCGGCTATCCCGTTGCGGAAACTGAAATTTTATTGCTCAATGAGACAGGTGAAGAAACGGATATTTACGGTGAAATTGCGATAAAAAGTCCCTATATCGCACTCGGCTATTGGCAAAAACCAGAACTAACACAAACTGTTTTCCTCACTGACGGGGATAACCAGCGTCTTTACCGTACCGGTGATATGGGACGTTTACGTGCCGATGGCAGTATTGAATTTGTGGGTAGAAAAGATTTTCAGGTCAAGCTGCGGGGCTTTCGTATTGAATTAAGAGAGGTTGAGGCTGTTCTAAGCCAACATCCGGCTGTACAAGAGACTGTGGTCATGCTCAGGGAAGAAACTGCGGGCGAGAAACGCTTAGTCGCCTATTGGGTACCCAACCAAGTACCAGTGACTGATACAATTGAGTTACGCCGTTTTATTCAAGAAAAACTCCCTGATTACATGATACCATCCGCTTTTGTGAAACTGGAAGCGATGCCGTTGACAGCTAATGGTAAAGTTGATCGCCGCGCTTTACCTGTTCCTGATATGTTAGGAGGTATTGAAGCTGATTTTGTGCCACCACGTACTCCTGCTGAAGAAATTCTGGCGACCATTTGGGCTGAAATTCTAAAAGTGGAAAAAGTGGGTATTCATGATAACTTTTTTGAGTTAGGGGGACATTCTTTGCTCGCCACTCAAGTCATGTCACGGATACGCGATGCTTTTTCTGTGGAAATTCCCCTGCGTTATCTGTTTGAAGCACCTACGATGGCTGCTCTCGCAGTGAAAATCACCCAAAGTCAAGCAGAAAAAATGGTACCCGATGAAATAACTGAACTCTTAGCTGAATTAGAAGGACTATCGGATGAAGAAGCGCAAAAATTACTTATAGATGAGGGGTAATGGCTGCGAAGAAAAAACCTGTCAGGTTTATATCACTACCTGTAGAGCATCTACCGCTAATTATAATTATTTACCTATTTAACATAAAAAGGATAAACCGTGAATAACGATTTTTCTAATAACAAAGCAGAGTCTAAGGAAACACTCACTGAGCGGCTTGCTGCTCTTTCACCAGCAAAACGAGCACTTCTTGAACAAAGACTAAAAAAGAAGAATGTCAATACTGTAGTTAAAAAAACTATTCCACGCCGTAACAATCAGGATGCGGTATCTCTTTCTTTTGCCCAGCAAAGACTGTGGTTTTTAGATCAATTGGAAGAAGAAAGAGACACTCATCATATGTCAATTTCCCTCCGCCTTACGGGTACCCTCAACGTAGCTGCCTTGGAACAATGCTTTACCGAAATGGTGCGCCGTCATGAAAGCCTACGCACTACCTTTCAACTCAGCAATGGCGAAGCAGTTCAGGTTATTGGCTCTCCATTTCTAGTCAAATTACCCGTCGTCTTTTTACAAAACAAGTCAGAAGTTGAGCAAAGTGCAGAAATACAACGGCTGGCTACTCAGGCTCATCAACAACCTTTTGAACTCGCACAGGGGCCATTGTTACGTTTCACCTTGCTACAGCTAGGAGAACAGTCCCATATCTTGCTGCTAACCATGCATCATATTATTTCCGATGGCTGGTCGATAAAAATATTTCTTCGGGAACTGTCCACTCTCCATACCGCTTTTTCTATCGGCGAACCTTCCCCTTTGCCAAAACTGCCTATTCAATATGCCGATTTCGCTTATTGGCAGCGTCAATGGCTAACGGGAGAGGTGTTAGAAACGCTACTTAATTACTGGAAACAGCAATTAAAGGGGGCTCCCCCTCTTTTGGAACTGCCCACGGATCGACCACGACCATCAATACAGACATACCGAGGCGCAAGACAAGTTTCAAAATTGTCCCCATCGCTTTCCCAGGCACTCAAAACCCTAAGCCGTCAGGCGAATGTCACCTTGTTCATCACTCTACTCAGTGCGTTTAAGCTCTTGCTCTCTCGTTATACAGGGCAAACCAACATTGTTGTGGGTACGCCGATTGCGGGTCGCAATCGCACAGAGTTAGAAAATTTAATGGGCTTTTTCATCAACACCCAGGTTCTATACACGGATTTGTCGGGCAACCCAAGTTTCCATGAACTACTGAGTCGGGTTCGCGAAGTGGCTTTGGGAGCTTATGCACATCAGGAATTACCTTTTGAAAAATTGGTGGAAGAGTTACAACCAGAACGAAACTTGAGCTATACCCCACTGTTTCAAGTGTGGTTTAACATGATTAACCTAGCAGATTCTCAAAACGAAAAACAAAACGAACAATCCGGCTTAACCATAGAACGCTTCTCTCTTAGTGAAGAAATTCCTTCGCAATTCGACTTAACGCTGTATGTTCAAGAAAAAGACCAAGCTATTCAGTTGACCTTTGTTTACAATGTTGATTTATTTGATGCGACGACGATAACTCGTCTGATCGGACATTTCCAGACTTTGCTGGAAAACATTGTCACGGACCCGGACAAGCGACTCTCTAGCTTACGGCTCTTAACGGAAACGGAACGTCACCACTTGAGCACCCGTGGTAATCTCGTTCATCCAACCATTCCCTTTATTGAATTTGAAAAGCGTGAACAGTCCATTCCAGCGCGGTTTGAAGAGCAGGTTATAAAATATTCTGATCAGATTGCAATCAAAACAATGCGTTATACGTGGACTTATCGTGACTTAAATGAGAAAGCCAATCAGGTGGCTCAAGCCATCTTGGAACAAGAAGAAAGAGTGGCATTATTATTTGAACATGATGCGCATAAGCTAGTAGGCATAATGGGTGTACTTAAGGCTGGCAAAACTTATGTACCACTCAATCCATACTCTCCTCGTGAGTTACTTGAGTACATTGTGCAAGATTCACAGGCGAGTGCTATTTTAACCAATGACCAGAATCAAAGCCTCGCACAAGCGTTGACAAGCAATACCCTTCGGCTCATCAACATTGATGAGATAAAGTTAGTGGCATCCAGAGATGAGATTCAACCCACCCTTTCAGCAGATAGCATTGCCTACTTACTCTACACATCGGGAACAAGCGGGAAACCGAAAGCGGTTATACAGAATCATCGTAACGTCTTGCATTTCATCAGAACTTACACCAATCATCTGCATATCACTGCCAATGATAAGCTGACTTTGTTATCCTCGTACAGTTTTGATGCGGCGATTATGGACATTTTTGGTGCTTTATTAAATGGTGCTACCCTATACCCCGTCAACCTTAAGGAGGAAAGTCTATCTCATCTCTCCTCTTGGTTAATCCAGCAAGAGGTCACCCTCTATCACTCGACACCCACTGTATATAGACATTGGCTCAACACAGTAACTGAGGAAAGGTTCCCTAAGATTCGTCTCGTCGTGTTAGGGGGAGAACCCGTTTATAAGGACGATGTTGACAAGTATAAAAAACACTTCTCTACCAACTGCATTTTCATCAATGGTCTCGGTCCGACGGAATCGACGGTAAGTCTCCAGTATTTTATCAACCACCAAACTGAAATCACGCACCAAGCTGTACCCGTCGGCTATCCCGTTGCGGAAACTGAAATTTTATTGCTCAATGAGACAGGTGAAGAAACGGATATTTACGGTGAAATTGCGATAAAAAGTCCCTATATCGCACTCGGCTATTGGCAAAAACCAGAACTAACACAAACTGTTTTCCTCACTGACGGGGATAACCAGCGTCTTTACCGTACCGGTGATATGGGACGTTTACGTGCCGATGGCAGTATTGAATTTGTGGGTAGAAAAGATTTTCAGGTCAAGCTGCGGGGCTTTCGTATTGAATTAAGAGAGGTTGAGGCTGTTCTAAGCCAACATCCGGCTGTACAAGAGACTGTGGTCATGCTCAGGGAAGAAACTGCGGGCGAGAAACGCTTAGTCGCCTATTGGGTACCCAACCAAGTACCAGTGACTGATACAATTGAGTTACGCCGTTTTATTCAAGAAAAACTCCCTGATTACATGATACCATCCGCTTTTGTGAAACTGGAAGCGATGCCGCTGGCTAATGGTAAAATTGATCGCCGCGCTTTACCAGCCCCAGAGCAAACTCAAGATAATCAAGAAAGTTTTGTCGCACCCCAAGATAAATTAGAACAGCAACTAGCCAATTTATGGGAAAAAGTATTACACGTTCACCCGATTGGGAGGCATGATAACTTTTTTGAGCGGGGCGGACATTCTTTGTTGGCAGTGACGTTGTTAGCTCAGATTGAAAAAGCCTTTGCTCAGGGCTTATCTATGATGACGATTTTTCAGGCTCCAACGATTGCACAATTTGCGGATATTCTGCGTGATCAGGGTTATAAAGCCACTTGGCGTGCCTTACAGGCAATTCAACCTCAAGGTTCTCGTCCACCTTTATTCTTTATAGGCTCTACTGACTATGCCCATGCCATAGCACCCTCGCAGGGGACCGAACAACCCGTGTATGGGTTAAATCTTTTTGGGCTTCAACCCGCAGATGGCACAACACCTTCTTTGACAGTTGAATGGATTGCGAGGCAGTATATCCAGGAAATTCAAACGGTGCAGCCAGAAGGACCTTATTATTTATGTGGTTATTGCGGCGATGCAAAAGTGGCTTTTGAAATGGCTTTGCAATTGCAAGCACAAAAACAATCCGTGGCTTTATTGGCTTTTATTGATGTGGTTTGGAGAACATCGTCAACCCAATTACAGAACCGCTATGTTCGCTTTTGGCACAATCTGTTAGAATTTGGTCCGAGTTACTTCTTCTATAAAATACGAGAGAAAATAAAATTTTACCAGGGGCGTTTGTTTTTAAGGTTAAGCAAACTGGAAAAAGAAAAGAAGCGTTATGAGCAGACTGGAGAAGCATTGCCGCTTCAATTACAGCATAGGCTATTAATCAAATCGTTTTTTCAAGCATTGACTCATTATGTGCCACAACCTTATTCGGGAGGCATTACGCTATTTTTATCCTACGAATGGCGTTCAAAGGATTCTTCGGCTTTAGCTAATATAGTTACTGGAGGTGTAGAGGTTCACGAAATAGCGGGGTATCATCGTAATTTGTTTAAGGAACCTCAAGTGAGCGCATTAGGAGAGCAGATAAAATGTTGTTTAGAAAAGACTCAAAATGCGAATTAAATGTAATTCCACCGATTTCATCGGTGGCTATTCACATTTCACCCCGTTGGGGTTAGTTT
>JAOZSV010000320.1 GCA_029939505.1 Thiotrichaceae bacterium
TTTCAAAAATCGGATTTCTTAAATCTTGTGTATTCAGAGTTTTGCAAGAACCTCATTTAATTAAATGATAATAAAATGAAAAATAATATTTTACGCATTGCGACTCGAAAAAGCCCACTTGCTTTGTGGCAAACTTATCATGTTCGCGACGCTTTGACTCGCTTAAATCCTGGACTTCAAGTTGAAGTGGTGGAAATGACGACGCAAGGCGATAAAATCCTTGATACCCCTTTGGCAAAAATCGGTGGAAAGGGCTTATTTGTCAAGGAATTAGAAATGGGTTTACAAGAAGGGCTTGTCGATATTGCGGTACATTCTATGAAAGATGTCCCTGTTAAATGGCCAGAAGATTTAACCGTGTCCGTGATTATGCTTCGCGAAGAGCCTTATGATGCTTTTGTTTCAAATAACTACCCTAATTTAGCCGCATTACCTGAAGGGGCAATCATGGGTACATCTAGTTTACGCCGGCAATGTCAACTATTAGCCCTGCGTCCAGATTTACAAATTCGTCCTTTACGGGGCAATGTCGGGACACGTTTAAACAAATTAGACAACGGTGAATATGACGCAATTGTATTAGCCGCCGCAGGTTTAAAGCGATTGGGCCTGGCAAAACGCATTCGTGAACTGTTAAAGGCAGACGTGATGTTACCCGCCATTGGTCAAGGTGCGATTGGCATTGAATGTCGGTTGGGTGATCTTGAAACGCTTGATTTAATCATGCCACTCAATGATCCACAAACACAACAACGAATCGTCGCAGAACGTGCTTTAAATGAACGTTTAGATGGTGGTTGTCAAGTACCCATTGGGGGATTTGCCCAAATAGACGAATATGATTGCTTGGAATTGCAAGGGGTAGTGGGTGATCTTGAGGGTAAACAAATACTACGTTATAGCATTCATGGCGCTGTCAGTTCGGCAGAGGAATTAGGAGACAAACTCGGAAAAGAGTTGTTGGCACAGGGCGCGGGTCAAATACTGGAAAAAGTGAGAAATTAAAATGGTTCTCTCTGGAATCAAAGTCTTAGTGACGAGACCAACTCATCAATCTGAGCCTCTATGCAAACTTATCGCCGCTGAAGGTGGGCAACCAGTACGTTTACCGGTGATAGAAATCGTTGAAATGGACGATAAAAAGGCTTTGCTTGATTGTCGCGATCTGATGGATGATTTAGACATAGCCATTTTTATCAGTGCTAATGCTGTGGAAAAGACATTACCGACTTTATTAGCGCATTTCTCCTCACAACTTCAACTGTTCGCTGTGGGTAAACGCACTGCTGAAACCCTAAAAAAATGGGGTTTAACGGTGCTTTGTCCCGCATCCCCTTTTAATAGTGAAGCCCTGCTAGAAATGCCACAATTGCAGAGCGTGCAGGGCAAAAACATTGTGATTTTTCGTGGTGAGGGTGGACGCGAATTATTGGCTGAAATCTTACGGCAACGCGGTGCGACGGTAAATTATGTCAACGTTTATCGACGCATTCAACCCCCTGCTCCTGCATGGATAACACAAGTCGATATTATTACTGTAACCAGTGTGGAAGGATTACGACATTTATTAATGATGTTAGAAAAACAGGCTTGGGTACGCCATACACCGCTTGTCGTCCTGAGCAAGCGCATACGTGCCGAAGCCGAAAAATTGGGGATACAGGCTCCCATCTTTGTTGCCCCGACTGCGAGCGATGAGGGATTATTAAGAGCAATAGAACAAGTTGATGTGATAAACCCAGTTTCTTAAAGAAACTTGGTTTTTTTATAGTCATCATCTTTAGATAAACTGGTCAAAAATTAACCACCAGTGGTTAAAAATTAACCATCTAAAAAGCTAAAAATCTTGATCATTGCTGCTTGATAATTGACGATTATTTTATTTAAACCTTAAAAATCAAATAGTTATCATGTTTTTTCACAATCGCCTTCAAATAATTTTGAGCCAAAAATATAAAAGCCTTTAAATTCAAGGACTTTTCTTTTAAAAAAAAATTTCAAAAAAAAGTAATTAAGTAAACACTTATATTCTAATGTTGTTGGACTGAAATTTGCTTAGTATTCAGGCATATTTTAATTCAACACAATAAATGTGTTTAACATTTGAGGATAAAATCATGTCAGAAGTTCTCGTAGTACCAGCAGTTATCATGGCTATCAACGTTCTTGTTATTGTCGGTTTAGCAGGTTATTTAGTTTATTGTAAAACAAGCGGATGTAAAAGCTAATTTCATGAGCAATTTGTCATTGAGGGTAAAATCATGTCAGAAGTCGTACCAGCCATTATCATGACTATCATGGCTATCAACGTTCTTGTTATTGTCGGCTTAGTAGGCTATATGGTTTATAGCAAAACAATTAAAAGCTAATTTCCTGAGCAATTTGTCATTGAGAGTTCAGAAATAATATTTCTGGACTCCAAAATCGTTTCCAAAGCGAAAGCGTTGTACTCCACTCCAAAGCTAAAGCGTTGAACTCCAAAGCTAAAGCGTTGAACTCCTATCCAAAGCTAAAGCGTTGTACTCCTATCCAAAGCTAAAGCGTTGTACTCCTATTCAAAGCTAAAGCGTTGAACTCCAAAGCTAAAGCGTTGTACTCCTATCCAAAGCTAAAGCGTTGAACGGAAAAATCCAAAGCTAAAAGCATATCCTTCCTTTACTTATTCCCGCCTCATTGTTTGACATAACCCCTTCTTTTTTAGTATAATTTTCTGTGTGCCTTTTTTAATTAGAAACCTCTGAGATTTGATTTCAATAGGAAAACAAAATGTCTTTTATGTTTATGGAGCCAACTAATCAAACCTTTCAGGAAATGATGAGTAATGGCATAAAATATCAAATTCCAAGATTTCAGCGGGATTATACGTGGGAACAACAACAGTGGGAAGATTTATGGAGTGATATTGAGACTTTACCGCAGGAAAAATATCATTATATGGGATATATTGTCTTGCAACGCAAGAATCAACATGATTACGTTGTTATAGATGGACAACAACGCCTTATTACACTTTCGTTAGTTATTCTGGCTGCAATGAAACAGATTGATAAACTAATTCAAGCTGGTAATGAGACTGAAAATAATCAAAAAAGATTAGATGAGCTTGGACGGCGATTCATTGGAGCCACAAACCCTATTTCGCTTCGTGTAGATAATAAACTCTCACTCAATCGCAATAATAATCGTCATTTCCGCGACATAAGTTCCAAGCTGGAAGTACCTAATATTCGTGGTTTAACTAACACTAATCGGTTGCTAAACAAAAGTTTTGAATTTTTCTTGAAAAAGTCAATAGATAATAATGGTGAAACGATTGCAAGATTTGTTGAACAAGTGACTTCGGGAATGGTTTTTACTAAAATTGTCGTACAAGACGATCTCAATGCCTACAAAGTTTTTGAAACTTTAAATGCCAGAGGAGTAAAGCTATCTACCCCTGATTTGCTTAAAAACTACCTCTTTTCAATAATTACCAAAAATGAAGATGTACCTGATAATGAATTGGATGATTTAGAAGAAAAATGGAGTGAAATTGTCAATCAATTAGGTGAGACCGATTTTACCAATTTTATTCGTTATCATCATAATTTTCAAGCAAAATCAGTTACGAAAAAAGATTTATTTGCTTCTGTCAGACGATTGGCAAACTCTCCAAAAACGGCTTATAAATATTTAGATTCCTTATATAAATATGCTCCTCTTTATGTTTCGCTAGGCAATCCTGAAGATGAATGGTGGAATGATCAAGATGAAGTATGTAGAAATGCAAAGCAATATTTACGCACTTTAAAAACCTTCAATATCAAACAACCTTTTACTGTTTTAATGGTTGCTTTTTTTAGGTTTACCCCAAAGGAATTTGTGACATTATGTAGGTATATCACTATATTATCTATTCGTTACAATGTTTTCTGCCATTTTTCTCCCAGTGAGCAGGAGCAAAAATATAACCAAATTGCGATGAAAATTTTTTATAAAGGAGAATTGAAACGAGCGAGTCATGTGAAAAATAATGACTTATTTAAAAGTTTATATCCTGATGATAAAGCATTTTTTAACGCTTTTGAATTTCACAAAATGCCTAGTCGCCAATCCTCTAAGAAGATTCGCTTTATTCTTGCAGAGATTGAAAGCTATTTAGGACATCCAGTATCTGAAACTGATGTTTCGCTAGAACATATCTGCCCTTATAATCCGACTGATACTTGGATAAAAACGTTTGGAGAAGGATATGAAGAAGTAAAGGATCGGCTTGGTAATATGTTATTGCTATCAAAATCAGTAAATAAAGATTTGGATACTAAACATTTTGCACAAAAAAAGGAAGTTTATACAAGATTGAGATTTAAATTAGCAGAAAAAGCAGCCAGTTATGAAGAATGGAATAAGCAGTCTGTTGATGAATTTCAGTATTGGATGGCACAGCAAGCAGTTGAAACTTGGAAAATTGACTTTTAACTTGATGAATAAGTTAAAACCTGTTTAAAATAAAAGCGTTAAAAATTATTCTGGAGTACAACGCTTCAGCTTTGGCGACTGTTTCAAAGCTAAAGCGTTGTACTCCTATCCAAAGCTAAAGCGTTGAACTCCTATCCAAAGCTAAAGCGTTGAACTCCTATCCAAAGCTAAAGCGTTGAACT
>JAOZSV010000115.1 GCA_029939505.1 Thiotrichaceae bacterium
AATATCGCACGGATCACATAAAATACCATCTTCACGAGCCCAATAATCTTATTAATGACATTAACAATCGCGAATATGATTCCTATAATCGCCATCCAGAGACGCAACCATAACGGTAATCCAGGTGTTGACTCTTTTTCTGTCTTCAACGCTTCCTCTTTTTCCAATTTGAGAGGTTCTTGACCACCAGTTGCACAGAGTGCTTCTGGTCCAATACTGATACAACCCAAAGGAATAACGATTAGCGTCAGTAGCGTCGAGACAAGTACGCCAAATAACAAGGAAATGGCCATGCCTTGGAAGATGGGATCAAACAGAATGACGAATGAACCTGCCACCAATGCGAAGGCTGTAATCAAAATAGGACGAGTACGAGTTTTACAGGCTAAAACCACTGCATTTTCTATAGATTCCCCCTTTTCAACGATTTCTTGAATAGAATAATCGACCAACAAGATAGAATTACGCACAATGATTCCTGCCAACGCAATCCAACCGATCATTGAAGTGGCTGTGAACTCTGCTCCTAACAACCAATGACCGGGTATGATACCAAGTAGCGTTAGCGGAATCGGTGCCATAATGATGGCAGGTACAATAAAGTTACCAAATAGCCATACGACTAATATGTAAATCAAAATCATTGCGACAGCAAATGCCATTCCCATGTCGCGGAAAGTTTCATAGGTGACGGTCCATTCGCCTGTCCATTCAATACCCGATTGTCCAATGGCTTTGGGTGGTCCAACATATCGATCACAAAAGGAAATAATGCCCAAACTGGTACAGCCAGATTCTACAAGATCGATACCATCGGGGGTTTTATAGTCCTTTAGTAGTCCTTCGATTTCAAGCATACCATAAATGGGTGCGCTCTGACTATATTCACCTGTTTCTTCATCATAAATACCGACGGGATCCCCCACGACATATTCAACCGGACGTAAATCTTTCTGGTAGTAAACAGTATCTTGCTTTGTTTTAACAAAATTACCTAATTCAGCTAGGGGAACTATACTACCTGTTTGGGTAGAAATGGGTAAATCATATAAGCTGCTCAATTGTGAACGTTCCGTTAATGGCACTTGAATCACCAAATGGGTGGGTTCAAGGACATTGCCCTGTTTAACATCGCCTAGTTTAAAGCCGCCCAATGCCATCATTAAATTACGATTAATCGTATCGACAGAAATTCCGCGTCGTACCGCTTTTTCAGTATTCACTTCAAAATGCCAGACATCATGCGGTTCGGGCATGTAATTATCGACATCGTCTAAAATTTTGGCTTGTTCAAAGACGGCTGTCATTTTCTGAGCCACTTCGCGGCGCGTATTTTCATCAGGACCATAGATTTCTGCCACGATGGATTGTAACACAGGCGGCCCCGGCGGCATTTCTACCACCGTGATTTTGCCAGAACTATTGATTTCTTTAAGCAGTTTCTTTAACTCTGTTCGGGCTGCAAGAGCAATTTCGTGGCTGCTACGATGTTCCTCAAGGTAACATTTAAGTGTTTCTGTCTGCCAAAAGCTGATACCACATTTTTTCTTTTCAAGCTGCACATGAATATCTGCATGCCAAGGTCGTTGGCGCAAATAATAATGACGCACCATCCCGTTGAAATCAAAAGGTTGTGAAGTGCCAACATAAGTTTGTAAGGCAATGACTTCTGGAAACTTCTCTGGATCGCGCAACTTTTCAGCCAATTGATAAGTCAGATTTGCCGTCACTGGTAAGGCTGTACCTTCTGGCATATCAATAAAGACATTAAATTCAGGCTTTTTATCCAGCGGCAACATTTTGACTTCAACCGATCTAAAATAAAACATTGAACAAGCGGCAAAAAATGAGAAGAATAGCAATAGCAAAAATCCCCATCCGAGAATACGGTTAGTAAATAAGGGCGGTAAAAGTTTGCGGTAAAATTTCTCAATCCTTTGATTTGTATTATGTTCTTTAATTTCTGTTTTTTCAAGTACCGCGATAGAAGGTTTAAAACGCATGGCTAACCAAGGCGTAAAAGCAAAGGCGGCAAATAGGGAAAATATCATCGCCACTGAGCCGAGAGCCGGGATTGGCCCCATATATGGCCCCATCATGCCCGACACAAATCCCATCGGTAACAAAGCGGCTACCACCGTAAATGTGGCTAATATTGTGGGATTACCGACTTCGCGCACGGCATCGACAGCCGTTGCTGTGTCTGTTTCACCGTGAAGCAACCAGCGTCGGTAAATATTTTCTATGACCACAATGGCATCATCGACTAAAATACCGATAGAGAAAATCAGGGCAAACAAACTGACGCGATCAATGGTATAACCCAAAATCCATCCCGAAAATACGGTGATTAAAATCACGACGGGAATGACTAATGTTACAACAAGAGAAGGCCGCCATCCTAATGAGAACAAGACTAATATAGTCACTGCCCCCGTTGCAATGAATAATTTTTTAATTAAACTGTTCACTTTATTATTAGCGCTTTGTCCATAATTACGAGTCACTTCGACATGTACATTACCTGGAATAATTTGTCGTTTTCTAAGCGTATCAATATGTGTCAAAATATCTCTGGCGACTGAGACACCGTTGGTACTAATCTTTTTTGAAACCGCAATGGTAACGGCAGGGGCACCATTGACTTCTGGTACTGTGGTTTCTTGTGCAAGCCAAAAGCTATCATGCTGTTCGTAAGCCTGACCGGAATAATAATTGACGATTTTATAGGGTTCTTTTTCAGGACCTTGTGTGACATTGGCTACATCACGCACATAGACTGGCGCATCCTGAAAAGCACCCACCACTAATTCTTTGACATCTTCGGCATTGCGTAAGAATCGACCGGTATAAACTGTAAAATGTGTATTACCTGATTCTATCTGTCCAGCCGAGGTTTCATTGTTAGCGGTTTGTATGGTTTGAGCCACTTGTCCGATGCTGATACCAAAACCGGATAACACTTGTGGTTTTACTTCAATAAGTACTTGTTCAGCGCGTCCACCGACCACAAAACTTTGTCCGGTATTAGGAATACCTTTGAGACTTTGCATTACTTCCAAGGCGACTGTGCGTAAACTACCATCATCCAAATTATCAGACCATAAGGTTAAAGTGACGACGGGTACATCATCAACACCTTTTGGTTTCACCAAGGGCGGTTTTACCCCAGGCGGGATTTTATCCATATTTGACTGTAATTTGTCATAGACTTTAAAAATAGAGTTTTCCAGTTGCTCGCCCACTTCAAATTCTACCGTCACCATGCCTTGTCCCCGCTCAGATGCCGAATAGACATGTTTGACATCAGGGATTTCACTCATAATGCGTTGTAGTGGATCGATAGCTAAACTAGCGACTTGTTTTCCTGATGCCCCTGGATATTGAATAAAAATATCGACCATTGGCACGGAAATTTGGGGATCTTCTTGACGGGGCGTAAATGTTAAGCCCATAATTCCCATAAATAACATGGCGAAGAAAAAGAGGGGGGAAAGGGGCGAGTGAATAAAAGCTTGTGCAATTTTCCCCGCTAAACCTAAAGAATGGGATTCTTCCCTTTCTATCGAAGAATTTTTTTCTGTCATTTTAATTGTGAATTGCGAATTGTGAAACGAAGTAATCGTTAGGTTTATTATGAAACGTCATCTTTGGTGTGAATCAATCAACAAGGGGGTTTTCCAGCCCACGTTATAATCACAACTTTATCGCCTACTTTTAAGCCACTGAGTACGGTGATATAATCACCCAGTTTCTGATCAAGTTCGCTAATGAGCGTCGGATTAATGCTTCTGCCAAGGCGTACCATACGCCGTTCATATTTATTATCTGCCTTGAAAACGCAAACGCTCGGTAAACTCCCCCCTCCTTTAACGATTGCACCTTTGGGAATCAAGAGTAAATCTTGTTTACCCGCTTTCACATCGGGTACTTCAACCTGGACGTATTGACCAGGTCCAACATATTGAGCTTCTTCAGTCTCTTTATCCATAGAGAGATCAAATTTGACTTTGACAGTGTGACGCTGTACGTCTGCAATGGGAAAAATCTGTGCAACCATTGCAATCACGCGCTCATCAAGCACATCTAGTCGGGCTGATACCCGTTCGCCCACCTTTAAACCACGAACTAAACGAGCTGGTACATCCACTTCAATTTGCAGATTGCTGATGTCGGCAAACTTTAACAAATGTTGACCAGGTTGCACGGTATCACCGACTTCTACAGATTTTTTGATGATCACCCCATCAAATGGTGCGATGCTCCTCGCATCACGTAATTTAGAATCAATTTGTTCAATTCGCGATTGAGCCTGCCATAAGCTACTTCGAGCCTGTTCAATTCGAGTGCCATAACTATGAAGTTGAGTGCGACGATCAAGTCCTTCATCTTTTTGCCCAAGCATTTCACTCAGGGGGTTGGTAAGAATTTGATCAAAGAGACCAGGTAGCCCCATACCGCCTGGGGTTTGATCAGAAGAAGTGTTTGATGACCAATATTTTTGTGAGTATTGAACACCCGCATTGCGTAGTGCCAATTCTGTACGTCGCAGTTCGGCAAAAGCGGCACGTCGTTGTGCGAGTAGCTCCCTGTCATCTATAGCCACTAAAACGGTCTCTTTTTTAAAGGCTTCACCTTCTTCACCAGCAATACGATTAATTCTGCCAGGGAGTTGAGCCGATAAGGTTACTTCTTTTTTAGGTATGACTGTACCACTTAATGTGATGGGTGGGCTGATATCGTAAGCGCGTACTTCATAATAACCTTCTGCTCTGACGGTTACGCCCGTGCTTAAAAATATTCCAACGAGAGTGACTATTTTTATGAATTTTTTTAACATATATTATTTATAATTTTATCAATGTTAGTACAACGGATTTTAGAAAGGATTTAAATGTAGTGATAAATCACCTTTTGAAATAGTTCTGAATTTTAGTCGAAACTTGGCTTCGAGGCTAATTTGAATTTCGCCTCGAAATAGCTTCTCTTCATCCTACTAAAAATAGGATGAGAGAAAACAGAAATCAGTTAGGCTTTGACACGCCCCATCACGGTAAAACTTTTCACAAAAGGCCCTGCCATGCGTGGATCTTTAATCATGGCTTTATAGTCGCCTGTTTTGAATTTCAATTTGCCGCTCATGGAGGCAGCGCCCAAGCCTGCCATGCCTAAGCCTTTATCAACCCATTTTTGCCAATTTTCTTCAGTGGCGCGTAAATCCCAATTGACCTCTTCGCCATTATAGGCACCGGCTACAGTCGCTTTACCTTTTTCAACCACCAAGAGGCCTTTGGGCTTGTCTTCATCTTTGAACCCATAAGCAATTTTAGAGCTAAAATCAATCTTAGCAAGTGCGTCAGCCACATCAGGCTCTTTATTCCATTCTTCCATGTAGCCTTTCATCCAAGCATCTGAAAATAAATCAGCCATATATTTTTCCTCGTTATTGAACTATCGTTATAAGGTGTTAGAATATTAACAGTTACTAAAAATGTGACTTTTTAGTTTTTTCGCTGATGTGTCCACCTAAATAAACTTCGAGGTTAAAGTTTTTCTTTAAAAAACTTTAGCCTCGAAAGGTGTGACGCAACGATGGATGAACTGCACATCCTCTACCAAGTCATCATAAGAATTCTTGGCTACTTTTACTAAAAATTTTAAATTAAACTTAGACTTAACTTATGCCTTGCCGAAGTAGTGCATTTACATGTGGTGGCTATTAGTTACAAAAGATAAGCATTTAATCTCAGTTTTTATCACAATGAGCGATATGCTATCATGAAATTTAGTACAATTCAATATATTTAAATGCAATATAAAGTAATTAAAAGTAAATCAATAAGTGATTATTAACAACACAACTTTTACTTTTGACATTGCATAACGTTAAGCGTCTTGTTGTTAAAAGTCACATCCACACACTCATATCCTATCTTGCTCTTGCTTGTTTAGCCAATTCAATCAACTACAGAATAGTAGTCACTATTCAGCCTGGAAATGGCGTAACTACTCAGCGGTTAGCCTTGAAATCAATTTCAAGGCTAAAAGCATTCGAGGCTAAAGTTTTTTCTTTAAAAAAAACTTTAGCCTCGAATAGTCTGTTAAAACAGACTAATTTTGTTTAAGTTTTTTGAAGAAAAACTTAAATCTCGAAAAGAGTTTAGCTGAGCCTGCTTTGGCTTTTAACCTTGCAATTTCAAGGCACTGAGTAGTTACGAAATGGCAAGGCTAACAGCTTTTAAGTTTCAAGGTTTAAGTTTTTTGAAGAAAAATTTAAACCTCGAAAAGCAGGTTAAAGCCAGCTAAACGATTCAGTCTTCTTACAGTCTTCTTTAGCAGACTATTCGAGGTTTTAGTTTTTTGAAACAAAACTAAAATCTCTTCGAGGCTAAAGTTTTTTATAACTACTCCGCCTTGAAATCAATTGCAAGGCTGAAAGCATTCGAGGTTTTAGTTTTTCTTCAAAAAACTAAAACCTCGAATAGTCTGCTAAAGCAGACTATCCGAATTAGCCGGTTTTAGCCTACTTTAGCTTTTAGCCAAGCGTTTTAACTCTTGGCTAATCAAAAGACTGAGCCGTTACAGTTTTTTTAAAGAAAAAACTTTAGCCTCGAATGCTTACAGCCTGGCAATTTCAAGGCTGAGTCGTTACGAATAGTGATGATAGTGATTTAATAATAGGATGAGCGTGTTATACTAAAGTGTACTTTAATTTTATTCAAATTAAACCGCTTTTTTAATATTTAAAAATAGGGTGAAATCGCTTCGCGTTTGAAGTTTTAAAGAAACTTTTGAACTTGTTAAAGAAATTTTAGCAGCGACGTAGAGAGGGGTTCATTAAGTCGTTTTTAAAATCATCATTGATTTCTTGTTTTTTATTTAAGATTTCAAGATTTTAAATTCATGCTCTTAAAATCCAATTATTTATATGTTATTTTTTATTAACAATAGGCAAAGTTAAATATTAGAGTTTACTATTATGAATTATGAATGGTGAATGATGAATGATGAATGATGAATGATTTTCGAGTTTTTAGTTTTTCTTCAAAAAACTAAAAACTCGAAATGATAAATTAAATCAATCGTTTAAAGAGAAATACTAGACATTCATTATTCGAGGCTAAGTTTTTTTAAAGAAAAAACTTTAGCCTCGAAACCATTGGCGAAGGGTTTAAATTAAAAGGAGTCATTTATGAGTTTTATTACCGTTGGTAATGCTTTAGGTTGCACAATTAATTCACATCGTCGAGGGTGGGATGGCGGTATTTGTAAAAATGCGGAAACGTGGAATTGTTCAGCAAAACAACAATTTCGTACTGATTATTGTCAACAGGGCGATCCACGTTGCTACCATATCCATATTTTTGAGGAAGGGAATCCCTATTGCTTGATTGATGATTTGGGAATAGGGTGGTTGTTAGAACCATATCCAGAGGCATTGAATAACCAGATTTTACTGTTTTGGGGTAAACGTTTTCAAGAACCCCGTGGTATCAGTGACATCAATACGAGACCTAAAGATTACGTTTTCGGGGCTTATCGGGTGCGTAGTGTTTCTCCACAAAAAATTAATGAATTTAAGACATTGTGGCAAATCGAACCCTATCCAGACGGGTGGACGCGCTTCCAACAGCCTTATATTTTAACGGTCTATTATAAAAGCATTATAGGTGGGGTTTATCTCAAAGAGGTTAATCGCGTCGCGGTGGAAAATATGTTTGAAAAAGCCGCCGAACAAGCCAGCAGCCCTCATCCTAATTGGACAAATCCCAATGATGCAGAGCGGTTTGAACATTTTCATGCTCATTTACACGAATGGTTTGAGGCGGCTCGCGAAAACGCGTTCAAGATACAACAGAATATGGTGCGGACTTATAGCAGTAGAAGTACACCGTCTGTTCTCAATAGAAGCCCTTTTGTTGATAGTCTTAAAAACTTAGAGTTAAAAAAACCATCGCCGCAGGTGACGAGCCATAAACACATACCTAAAAATGGCGTAACGGTAGTCTATCCTTTGATAGAAAAGGAAGTCGCCAAGGAAAGGGTTAAAACGTTTTATAGCAAGGAAATTTTAGATGCTGTTATGACGGTTTCGTTGACTAAAAATATTCTTATTTTAACTGGCAATCCTGGTGTGGGAAAAAGTAGCCTTGCAATTGATTTGATTGAAGATAATGACCGTAAGCTGATTGTCCCAGTGGGTTCGACTTGGCGTGGTCGTGATGACTTATTAGGCTATGTCAATCCCATTAGTAACGAATTTGAACCCACTGAGTTCACTCGTTTTTTATATAATGCAGAAAAGGCTTGGCGAAAGAACGATAAACGCACTTTTATGGTTATTTTTGAAGAATTTAACCTGAGCCAACCTGAGTATTGGTTTGCGGATATTTTAGTACGCTCTCAATATCCCGATGAACAGGATAAATTGCGAATGATTGAGCTCGGTGGCAAAAGCATTCGTGGCTTAACAACGACAGGTAGTAAAGTTTTCATCTCTCCAGCATTGCGTTTTGTCGCAACCATTAATAATGATCATACCACTTTATCGTTATCACCTCGTGTTTTAGATCGCGCTTCCATCATTGAACTGACTTTAGAACCCAGATATACCTTAGAACGAGTTAAAGTTGAACTGGATGAAAAACAGATCATGTCAATAGAGGAATTAGATGCGTTGCTCAAGTATAAGAATGGGATGTTTTCTCTGCGTGCAGCAGAATCCTTAAAACGCTGTTTGGATAATTTGGAACTCCTGGATATGAATAACAGATGGGATGCTTTAGATATTGTTTTATTACAGCAAGTGCTAACAAAAGTCAGATTGATGGTTGGTGATCCGGTAAATGATAATCTTATGCAAGGTTTAGAGGAGTGGAGTGAGAATTATGGTAAGAATCTTCGCAAATGTGCTAACCTCATTAATAGTTGGGCTGAGGCTTTAAAAGATGGACGAGATGTCATACAAGCGTAGTGATTAATGGTGAGTTATGAATGGTGAATGGTTTCGAGGTTTGAGTTTTTTGAAAAAAACTCAAGTCGAGGTTAAAGTTTTTTTTAAAAAAACTTTAACCTCGACTCTCGAATGGTGAATTATTCAATTCATTTCGATGTTTTAGTTTTTTCAAGAAAAACTAAAACATCGAAAATCATGAACCTATCCGGCCCTATTCAAAAATGCAGAACAATGAATAAAAATATTTGAGTTTTTGACAATCGGTTTAAGAAATCCTTTCAAAAAATCGGATTTCTAAGCTCAAAAACGAATAGTGGGATAGGTTCATTCATCATTCACCATTAATCAAGTGTCGGTATGTAATTGTTGCATCGCTTTATTAAGTTCCCCCGCAACGATCAGCGGTATGACATCTAAAGCGGCGTTCATGGCAGCCTCAATGACGGTTTGTTCGTCGCGTGAGGGGGAATTGAGTACATAATTTGTTACATTCGCTCCGCGCCCTGGATGACCTATTCCAAGTCTCAAACGGTGGAATGAAGGAAGTTTCAGGTGAGCAATTATACTTTTTAAGCCATTATGTTTACAATCGCTACCGCCATTTTTGATGCGAACTGTGCCAGGGGGGAAGTCAAGATCGTCGTGAATTACTAAAATTTGTTGGGGTGATATTTTATAGTAATTTGCAAGGGCGGCGACTGCTTGTCCACTGTTGTTCATAAAGGTGTTTGGTTTGAGTAACCAGCACTGTGTGTGTTCTTTTTGAGAATGGGGGATTTCTACACGACAGACTTCACCAAAAAATTTGGCTTCTTGGCGAAACTGAGTCTTCATTTGCACGGCAATATTGTCTGTTAGCCAGAAACCGGCATTATGACGAGTGGTCATATAACGTGGTCCGGGATTGCCGAGTCCTACAATGAGTGCAATAGACACGCGGATTAACCTTTAATTGTTGTGGGTACGCAAAGTCATTAAAACCTCTGAGGTTTTAATCCAACTCTTTTTCTGAACATCTATTAGATAACAATTTCATTAATAATTATTGACATTATACTTAATGGAGTACAACTCTCAACAACTATGAATTCGAGGCGAAGGGAGTATCAACCCTTTATTCCCACCACACCAGCGTTGGAAATTTCTTTATAAGGTGTGACGCAGGAACGTCACGATATGTATTTCCAACGAAGACGTTGGAAACGAGAAATTTATATATTTATGAACTCTTTTAGAAATTTGGGGCGTGCATAAAAAGCTCTTGATGTTGAACCATGCCCTGCACCTTTTGTTCTTGGTTGAATATATACTCCCATTTTTCCAGTCAGTGAATCAAAGCCCTTCGCTGGTTCAAGCAAAACATTTCTTACTAAATCATAATCAGCTTTTACGGCATTATACAAATCACCTTCTAAATTTAACTCAACAATTGAGTGAATATAACTGGGTTCATCAACGGTTTCGCCAACTTTTCTTGCAACAATCACTGCTTTTTTCAATTTTGCTAATAAGTGGCTATCTTCAAATTCTTTTTGGCAAACATTAACAGGATCAATCATAGTAACCGCCATTGTTTCTTTAAAAGAAAGTGTGCCATTTTTAAGTGTTTTTAACGGTATGGATTTAAGTTCCCACGATCCAAAATTTGGTGATTGAGCTGAATTAATCGGTAATTCCAAGAATCGTTCAAAAACATGCCCTGCCCACCCTTTATTCACTTTTCCATTTCGATAAATTGTTACAGCATATTCATTCGCTAACTCGTGAAGTTCTTTGCCAACGAGTTGTTGTAACTTTTGTACTGCTTCTTTTCTTTCCATGCTCAATTCTCTTATGGCAATATCTCGTAATGACCTTTTTTTTCACTAACTTGTGAGGTATTTTTTTAATTGGATTGATTTTTATTTAACATATCCGAAAGTCTTGGTATAGCTAGGTTATCCAAATATTCTTGTTCTAAATCAATGCCAATAAACTGACGGTTATGTCTTAAAGCAGAAACTCCAGTAGTAGCACTCCCACAAAATGGATCAAGGACTATATCCCCAGTATTGGATGAAGCCACAATTATTCTATCTAATAATGCTTCGGGTTTTTGTGTTGGGTGTTTTCCATGTTTCTTTTCCCCATTTTTTGGTGTTCCTATTGCCCAAATGCTTCGCATTTGTTTCTCTGGTTTTTTTATTACGTCACTAGGAAAATCACCATATTTCATCGCATCGTAATTAAAAGTATGCTTTGCTTTTTTATCTTTTCTTACCCAAAGCAATGTTTCATGGCTTGCCGTAAACATACGACAAGATAAATTAGGTGCTGCATTGGGCTTATACCAACAAATATCATTAATTATATGCCAGCCTTGTTTTTGTATAACATAACCACAAGTATAAATTGAATGATATGTTCCAGAAATCCATAATGATCCATTTGGTTTTAATACACGTTTACAGGCTTTTATCCAAGTATCGTGAAATTGTAAATCAGCATCAATTCCTTGGCTTTTATCCCACTTTCCTTTATTTACACTCACTCGTTTTCCAGCATGACAAGTAAAACCTTCATTTGATAAATTATAAGGGGGATCGGCAAAAATTAGATCAATACTCTCATCAGGTAATTGATTTAGAGTATCAACTACGTTTCCGAGATATAACCTCACTTGATTTTTTTTAAAATATGCGTCCAAAATATTGATTTTCCTTTAATAGACTTGTCTCTAAATCAACGTAAAACCTTAGTTCTTAATATTCTTACTATCTTACCTATTGACTAACAGGATAAAAATTCTCATCTAAAAGCTGTTCAATGGTATAAGGGCAGATTTTTGGAAAAGTACATTGAGATAATTGTGTTTCCTGTGTTGCAATTTTGACTGCATCATGGTAGGCATTTTCAACAGCTTCAACAAGATAGTTTTTTAAACTTGGGCTTTCTTTTAGTTGTTTAACTATTTGTAAACGTTGTTCCATGATTGAACCGCGCCAACTTCCTCCTTGTTGAGTTTGCCATTGTTCTGTCAATTGTTTAAGTTGAAATTGCCATTTTAACAAATGTGCAAGTAAAATGATAAAATGACTAGCCAATTCCCGCTTATCCCGCTTTGCCATACTTTCTAATTCATCTATGAGAATATCAATATTAATTTGAGAAAAACGTCGTTGTTTCAGCAGTTCAATATTGCGAAAAATCCAAGTATAAAAATCGGTTTCATAGCATTTTTCAATCATCTGAAATCCTTTAATTATAGTATCTTTGTACAAGAAAAATTTTTATAATTCATTGATTTAAATGACTTTCAATTGTTTTCGAGGCTAAAGTTTTTTTAACGAAAAAACTTTAGCCTCGAAATCAGAATGAACAGAATTTAAGAATGAACAGAATTTAAAACATCATCAGTCAATAAAAAATCACTTTATTTTGTACTCAGCCTTGAAATCAATTTCAAGGCTGAAAGCTAAAGTCTAAAGCAGACTAAAAAAACTGAGTTAGCTGAGCCTGCTTTAGCTTTTAGCCTTGAAATTGATTTCAAGGCTAACCAACCGCAGAACATCAAGAAGTTTCTTTTTCTTCTTTATCTTCTTTAGTTTCCTCTTCTGTTACCACAGCTTCTTCTTCATCATCTGCCGAAGTACCACGCGCCAAATGTACAGAAACAATAGGTACGTCAAGTGCTTTTCCAACCAGTTCTACCCCTTCTGGGAGTACCAAATCCGATAAGTGTAGAATTTTATTGAGTTCGAATTCTTGTAAATCGACTTCAATAAATTCAGGTAAATCTTTTGGAAAACAACGTATTTCAATTTCAGCCGCATGATGTGAGATGATACCGCCGTCTTGTTTGACCCCTTGACATTGATCTTCGTGAATAAAGTGTAAGGGGATACGCATTTGTAATTTTTTGGTATCGCTTACCCGTTGTAAATCCAGATGCATTATCACAGGGCGATAGGGATGACGTTGTAAATCTTTAAGCACCACTTTTTCGGATTGATTATCAATATTGATAGTCAATATTTGCGAATAGAAGGCTTCATGCTCTAATTTTTTGAGCAATTCGTTATGAGAAATGGTTAATGAAATGGATTCTTTACCAACACCATATATGATTGCTGGTATATAACCGGTGCGACGTAGGCGGCGGCTCGCACCTTTACCTTTGTCTGTACGCCGTACTGCATTGAGTTCAAAAGTTTTCATCTTATTGATTTTCCAATTAATTTTGAGGTTTGTTTAATAAAGAACTTCCGCGACCAGAGGTTTTTCAATTTAATGCAAGAAACCAAGTTTTTTGAAAAAACTGGGTTTCTTGTACAGGATGGCGGAAATTCCCAGACCATTTTAAAGGCAAAGAAATCCGATTTTTTGAAAAAAATCGGATTTCTCGATGGCTTGAAGATTTCCGCCATCCAGCACTAGTGACTTCAGATTTTCATTCCATAAACAAGGAATTAACCGATTCTTCTTGATTGATTCGACGCATCGTTTCAGCTAACATTTCAGCAATAGTGAGTTGACGAATTTTTGAACAAGCCAGTGCATTTTCTTTTAAGGGAATGGTGTCTGTAACGACTAATTGATCTAAGCCTGAAGCGTTGATATTTTCTACCGCTTTGCCAGATAAGACAGGATGTGTACAGTAAGCAACGACTTTAGCCGCTCCATGTTTTTTGAGGGCACTCGCCGCCTCACATAAAGTCCCTGCGGTGTCAACCATATCGTCGATAATAATACAAGTACGGTTTTCTACATTGCCGATGATATTCATGACAATCGACTCATTTGGACGAGGACGACGTTTATCAATAATGGCTAAATCCGCATCATCCAGTTGCTTCGCTAAAGCTCTTGCACGGACAACGCCACCGACATCAGGTGAAACGATTATTAAATTGGGATATTCATGTCGCCAAATATCGCTGACTAAAATGGGGGAGCCATAAACATTGTCAACGGGTAAGTCAAAAAAGCCCTGAATTTGTTCAGCGTGTAAATCCACAGTGAGAACACGATCTGTTCCAACACTGGTGATCATATTGGCTATGACTTTGGCGGTGATGGGGACGCGGGCGGAACGAGTACGACGATCTTGACGGGAATAACCTAAATAGGGTATGACAGTTGTTACACGACTTGCTGAGGCTCGTCGCATCGCATCAACTAATACCAGTAATTCCATTAGATTATCATTGGTGGGCATACAAGTCGATTGGATGATAAAAACATCTTTGCCACGAACGCTTTCGTGGACTTCTACCATGATTTCACCGTCGCTAAAACGTTCAACAACCGCTTTACCTAAAGGTAAATTCAGATGAGTGGCTACGGCTTTTGCCAAAGCAGGATTGGCATTACCCGTAAATATCATCATTTGGCTTGATACATCTGAAGCATCTGCGGGATTCATCTTGAGGAACTAACTAGAGGAGCTAAAAGTGGTTGGGGTACCAGGATTCGAACCTGGGAATGCTGGGATCAAAACCCAGTGCCTTAACCGCTTGGCCATACCCCAAAAAGGAATGAATTGATATTGTAACAGTTTTTTATGCCAATTGAAAGCGAAATTTGCTTTTTTTTCGTACATAAAGAAACCAAGTTTTTTTAAAACTTGGTTTTTCTCCACATATTTGTTTTAGAAACCAAGTTTCTTCAAGAAACTTGCTTTCTCATCAAAATAAATTTGTTTTAGAAACCAAGTTTCTTCAAGAAACTTGCTTTCTTTTCAGTGAATTTATTTATCTGAAAAACGATAGGGCAGGAGAAATATTTTTTCCCTGAGCCACAAACCCACGCCATTGAGTCGGCATTTTAGCAAATACCGCTTTTGCCTGTGCTAAGTCATCAAAGCGTGCAAATAAACACGCGCCTGTTCCTGTTAGACGAGCAGGGCTGTATTGACTTAGCCAATCCAGGGCTTCTCCAATTTGCGGATAATAATAACGCACAACCTCTTCACAAACATTTTGACATTGACCTGCAAAAAACTCGTCTATTGTGACTGATAATTTGTCGCGTGTCAACCCCTTTGCATTAAAAATTTTTGCGGTTGAGACAGAACAGCCTGGTTCTATCACAAAATACCAAGGCTCATCAAGGTTTATTGGTGTTAATAATTCACCTATGCCCTCTGCCCAAGCAGCATGACCATGTACAAATACGGGTATATCAGCACCCAGTTTTAAACCAAGTGTTGCTAGTGTAACATAAGATAAGTCTAATTGCCAAATTTTATTTAAGGCTAATAATGTGGTTGCAGCATCAGAACTGCCGCCACCTAAGCCGCCACCTATCGGAATTTTTTTTTCGACTTCTATATCAGCGCCTTGTGATGTACCACTATATTGCTTGAGTAAATGCGCCGCCCGTAAGACTAAATCTTGCTCAGGCTGAAAACTTTTCGCGTTGACATAATGAGATGACAATCGACTATCGCTACGTTTATTGATTGATAGAATATCACAATAATCAATAAATTGAAAAATGGTTTGTAGGCAATGATAGCCATCCGCACGTTTTGAGGTGATATGTAAAAATAAATTAAGTTTAGCAGGTGCTAAAAAAGTTGTTGTTGCCAATTGTTTAATTTAATAATAATTATGAGGCTCTTGCAAAACTCTGAACACACGAGGTTTAAGAAATCCGATTTTTGAAAA